>JAUPMC010000030.1 GCA_030836605.1 Thermoplasmatota archaeon
CGCACGCTATCCGCGTTCTTCCGATCATATGATTCCTCCACGAATAGACTGTACTCACTTCCGATGAGGGCGGCGCCTCAGAGGCTGGCGTCGGGCCGGCCCATGCACACACTCGCGGTATGAGGCCTCCCGCTAGCTCTTATCATCCGACGTCCGCTGAGGCTCCTCCCCGTGCTAATGAACAATTCTATGCTATACTAAGTTTGCGCACTGACCTGCTCAAAAACCCGCGGCCGGGGCGAACCGCCCGGGTGCCCCCGAAAGGCTATTTAGGCCGCAGCCGTACCCCGGGCACATGGGCAACTTCACAGTCGTCGTCTGCGGCTCCCCGGACTACGCCAAGAACCTCGGGAAGAGATCGACCGCCTCGGACATGACCTTCTTCGACATCAAGAGCGGCGACGCGACAGTCACGTTCGTCGAGCCGACGAAGTACCCGGAGAGGCTCTCGACGCTGTTCCACGCCGCGTCCATGGCCGACGCCGCCCTGGTCGTCGTCGACGAGATCGGCCCTGTCCTCGGCGAGACGATAGTCATGCTCCACTGCGTCGGCGTCCGGAAAGGATGGCTCCTGCTCAGGAACTACATCACGCTGGACCAGCTCGCGCCGTTCCTGAAGGGGACGGCGCTGGAGGGATACGAGCCCGTCCAGGACGACCACGCCGCCCTCAGGGAACTGATGCTCGGCGAGGCTGCCAAGGCGGGCTCCGACGAGCCGGAGGGCGACTCGTGCGGGTCCGTGCCGATTGACCACCACTTCGACGTGAAGGGCGTGGGGACGGTCATACTCGGGCGGGTCGCGGACGGGCACATCAGGAAACACGACGCCATCAGGGTCCTCCCAGGGGGCAAGGACGCTGAGATAAGGTCCATACAGAAGCACGACGACGACTATGACTGGGCCGTCAAGGGGGACAGGGTCGGCCTGGCCCTGAAGGGAGTGGGCGCCGAGGAGCTGGACAGGGGCATGGTCCTCACCACGGACCCCGCGCTCATCGAGAGATCGACGCTGACCTGCGTCGTCGAGGTCGTCAAGTACTGGACGACCCCGATCACGGAGGGGATGGTCCTCCATGTCGGGCACTGGATGCAGTTCGTGCCCGCGAAGGTAGAGGAGGTCTCCGAAGGCGCCGACAAGAGGCGGCCCCGGGTCACGATGCAGTTTCAGAAGCCGCTCGCGTTCAAACCCGGCTCGAAGGCGGCCCTCGCGTACCTGGAGGGCGGGAAGCTCAGGGTCGTCGGCACAGTGGCACTCGAGTAGGGCGATGGCCGAACCCTTCGTTAGAGAATGAAAATACTGTTTAGGCTGCGGGGTCGCCGCAGCCCGTGAAATCGTTTCTCCGGTACCAGGCCGTTCTCAGTCCATGGTGAGCGGCTCGTCCGTCATGCAGAACGTGAAGACGAACTCGTCCCAGTGCGTGTCCACGACGAACGCCATGCCCCAGTAGAGCGTGCTCCCGAAGGTCTCCGCCTCAGCCAGCGTCTCAAGCTGGTACTGCGGGTTCAGCCACTCGTTGCACCAGGTGAACATGACCGATATGCCCGAGGTCCTCAGCACCGCCCCGCCCGGGGTGATGATGTGGTTCTCGTACAGGACGACCGCGTCCACGCCGGCCACGACTGCGTCCGCCAGCTTCTGCAGGTCGGGTATGTAGTCGCCGAGCTTGTCCGCGAACAGGCCGAGGTCGACGAACGGCATCTGCTCACCCATGTACGTCGGTATCCTTGGCGTCTGAGACTCGGCCGAGGATATCGCGCCTCTGTAGCCTGGGTCGGTCGCGTAGCCACCGTCTATCAGCTCGCTGGCCAGTGCGTCGACGCTCATGGCGAGGTCTTCGGCCGGCTGTCCGAGCTGGAAGAACGAAAGGGTCACGTCCCCGAAGTACTCTAGCCCCGGGCCCGTCAAGGAGTTCACGTTCGCGTAGAACTCGACATACGAGTCGACTATCGCCTTCCCGATGTCCAGCATCTCTGCCCCTGGGTCGCCCTCGACCGCCTCGAGTATGGCGGTGTAGTTCATCCCGTCCCACGGGACCAGGTTGACCGAGGCGAACATGTAGTCCGCGATGTCCCTGTTCTCGTACACGACCTCTATCGCGCCGTTGAGGCACGCGTCGTACCCGATGATGTCGATCTTGAAGTCCATCTCATCCTCGGCCGCCACTATCGCTGCCGCGGTCTCAGGCGTCGTGAGCCTCGAGGACCAGAAGACGCCCGGGGTCACCTCTATCAAGGTGCTGTCGTCCCAGCAGACGCCCCTCCAGCCGCCCCCGTGGTCCCACAGGACCAGCATGTAGTTGTCGGCAGGGGCGAACTCCACGGCGTTCACCAAGAAGTAGGTGAGCGTCGCGCCGTCGCCCATGTCGAGCTCTCCGGGGCACTCATCCACTCCAAGGATATCCGCGCAGTCACAGTCGTGACTGTCTGGCGAGACATGGTTGTATCCGGCGTCGTCGACGACGTACCAGTGGGTCCCTTCCAAGGCCGTGAAGGTGTCCATCAGGACTATGACCGTGACGTCTCCGGTCGAGCCGGCGGTCTCCATCTCCACGAAGTCCGCCAGGCCGGCGGGCTCAAGGTTGTTGTCGCCGCACAGGTAGACCATGATCGTCCAGCTGTCCGCATCCTCTTCTACATCAGACAAGGCCGGAGGCGCTCCGACAGCGCTGACGCCCACGAAGGCGACAGCGGCTGACATGAGCAAGGCTACCGCGACCATGCCTGCTAGTATTCTCCGCATTTCTCTTCCCCCTCTTTCAATCGTCAAGCGCATGTCCGAAACTGTGCACAGACCGGCCTTGATTCGGGTTGGCGCTATAAAAGGGTATTGAACACCTGACCACCGCCCCTAGGACGGCCCGGACAGCGTCTAGGACGATCTCGTAAAGACAAAGAAGGGGCGACCGAGGTGTGCCTCGAGTTCGCCGCGCTCGTCGTGGTTGAGCGAATGTGCACTCCGTGCTGTTCCTAGTCGTGAGCGTGCTCTTCAGGAAGCCCGTGTCCTCCGGCATCTTCTACGCATCCATCTGGGAGGGATTCATCGGCTCCATCCCAGGGGCCATACAGAAGTCCTCCGTGAAGCGCCACCTCGGGAGCATCGGCTCGAACTCCTCGTGGCCTTCGTCGCGCTCGGAGCGTACCTGTTCAGGGAGACCGAACTGGCATGAGACGGGCTTGACCGTGTGGGAGAGACACTCTCAGCCCAAATACTCGGACGACTATTCACCCGCAAGGGGCCGGAGGGGAAAGCCGACCCCTTGGTGGGGCATATGAAAGAAAAAATCAGTGGGGCATCACTTAGTGTGATTGTCGCCGTCTGTCTCGCGCTGCCGGCCGTATTTGCCTTCGGCGCGACCCAGACGCGGGCGGAAGAGACGACTGCATCGTGGACCATATCGTTGTACATAGACGCGGACAACAACTTCGACACGTACTGGGAAGGCCTCAGCCTGCTGTACCTGCAGAACATCCCGGCGAGCGCGGAGGTCAACATTGTCGCCTTCGTGGACCGACTGGAGTACCCGGGGACCGAGCTGTGGGAGATCGAGGGAAGCACCGCCCAGATCGTCGAGACGTTCCCCGAGATGAACTTCGGGGACGGGGCGACGCTCAGCTGGGTGATCAGCCAGACCGCGACGCGGTATCCTTCCGAGCACCTGCTCATCGACCTGTGGGACCACGGGAGCGCGTGGAACGGGTTCTGCGGGGACGACACTTCCGGCGATTGGATGTACCTGGACGAGCTCAGGGCGGCCATAACCGACGCCGGGGCGTACATCGACATCCTCGCATGCGACGCGTGCTCGATGGCGAGCGTGGAGACCGCGTACGCGGCGTCTCTGACAGGCCTCGTCGACATATTGGTCGCGTCCCTCGAGACGGTCGCGGGCGACGGCTTCCCGTACGACTTCATGTTCACGCCCGTGGCGCTGGACCCGACGAGGACGCCGGACCAGGTCGCGAGCGACATGATCGACGGGTGGGCGCAGTACTACGACCCGCGGAGCGAGTACTACTACGCCACGCTCAGCGCCATCAGGGTCAGCAGCGTGTACCAGTCGATGGCGACGATCGGCGCGTGGTGTGACGAGATCCACGCGAACCTCGGGGCGTATTACCGGACCTACAAGACAGTGGTCAGGGACACTTACTCCGTGTTCTACACGAAGTACCAGGTGGACATGGTGGACCTCGGGAACAACATGCTCGCGAACTCCAAGATCACCGACCCTGAGCTCAGGGCCCTTACGCAAGCGGTGATCGCGGCGGTCGAGGGGGCTGTCCTGTACCTGGACAACTCCGAGAGCACGACGATGTGCGGAGGCATGACCATGTGGTGGGGGACGTCGACCGAGTGGGCGTCGTACTCAGATGTCTACGCCGGCCTCGACTTCGCCCTCGCCACGGGTTGGTACGACTTCCTCGTGGACTACAACAGCTGAACTCGAAACCCAAACGGCAGGGGAGGGGGCAACCCCTTCCCCGTCTTCGTTCTACAGTCCGGAGACTCGATAGCTGGCCCGGCGGATTTCGTCACATGGACATGCCACCCAGCTGAGTTGTCTTAAGTATCCAGATGACCATTCTGGCACCCACAGGGAACACGCTCCGGCGGGTCTCTGAAGGGGAAAGATGGGCATGAGGAACAGAAGAAGGTATATTTTGAGCATGGCAGTAGTGGCTGTCCTGCTGGTGCCCAGCATGTTGCTGGTGGCGCCGACAGGTAAGGCGGAATCGACCGCGTCGTGGACCTTCGCGATATATGTCGCCGGGGACAACTCCCTCGAGAATTATTGGGACTCGACGACCCTTCCATTCCTGAAGGCTGTCCCGGCCAGCGACCAGGTGAACTTGGTTGCTCTCCTGGACATGAAGTCGACATCCACGATCGAGATAGTGAAGGTCTCCGGGACGACCGTGACCACGGTGGAGACCTATGGCGAGATGGACACCGGGAGTCCGGCCACCCTCACGTGGTGGATTGACCGCGCCACGACCCTCTGGCCGTCCACGTATTTCGGGCTCATGCTATGGGACCACGGCTTCGGTTGGCATTACATATGCTCGGACGACACGTCCGTGAGCTCCATGGACATGCCGGAACTGCAGAGCGCGATCGCGAACGCGGGCAATGTGATCAACGTCCTCGAGCTCGATGCGTGCAACATGGCGATGATCGAGGTGGCGTACCAGGTGTCGCTGACGAACCTCGTGCAGTACATGGTCGCATCCGAGGAATACATGGCTGGAGATGGCCTCCCGTTGACCGATGTCCTGACGCCGCTCGCGAACAACCCGTCGATGCTGCCCAGGGACCTGTCAATAGTGATGGTGGACGCATACGGAGCCTACTACACCAACTCCAACGGTGGCAAGATGACGCTCTCGTCCATCGATTTGCCGCAGCTGAGAACGACGATCGGAACGTTCACGACGTGGTCGGCGAGGATGTCGTACCTGCTGCCCACATACAAGGCCTACTATGCCGCAGCGGTCAAGGCGACGCACTACATGACAGCGATTCCGAGCATGCTCGATCTCTACGACCTCGGGTACCATCTGCTGGGCACAAAGGGAGTGACCGACACTTTGCTCAGGACTGCGACCGCGAACATGCAGTCGTCACTGCTATCGTACATCGTCGATTCCTGGGGAGGACCGAAGATGCTAGACTGCAAGGGGATATCGTTCTACTGGGCGACCTACAACGACTGGTACTATGACGAGGTCGCTTACAGACAGACTGGCTTCGCAGCGGACACCGGATGGGACGACTTCCTCGAGGCGTACAACGTATAGCGGTGAAACCACAGGAGAGCAGGAGAGGGGGCGGTCGGCTCCCTCTCCATTCATTTCTATCCCGTAGGATATGCCCGTGTCTCGGTCTTGCTGCACCCTCCGCATGAGGGACTGAGAATCAGAGCGGGCCCGGCGGGCGTCGCTTCGCCAACGTGCCGTCAACCCGAGGAGCTGGTTCGACCCGGAGTTCTGATGCGCTCGGATTCGAACCCTCGACATCTCTGCCTTGGCCGGCCTGCCATCCAACCCTGCGGGCTTACAACGTCTCGATGTCCGGCGCGGATGATGGCCGCTGGGAGGGCGTAGGCACCGTCCTCTCGTACAGGTGTTGGTGCCAGACCGGGCGCATGCCGAGGCCGCGATAGAGCTCCAGGCCGTATGTCATGTTCTCAGAATCGACATGGAGTTCGACGGTCCTGCCGCCTCGTTCCCGCAACGCCTGGAACGCGGTGCGGAGAAGCGTCGAGGCTATCCTGCGGTTCCGCCACGCGCGGCGCACGAACACGTGGTAGAGGTAGCAGCGCCCGTCGACGTTGCCGTAGTCCGGGAAGCTGCCGACGCTCCCCACGATGGTATCGCCGTCGAGGGCAACGAACCACATGTCAGGCACGTACATCTCGCCCCACGACTTGAACTCCGACTTCTTCCTGCGTATCAACTCGTCCGGCGGGATGTCGACTTGACCCCAGTGGTCACGGAACGCCTCCCCATAGGCCAGCGCGTATCCTTCCAGGTCCGATTCCAGGTCGAGCTTGCGCACCTCGATGCCTTCAGGCCGTTCGGGGCCCTCCAGAGGGGCTTCCGAGAGCCCGACCCTCATCAGGGTCTCGTTTCGGACATGCCGGAAGCCGCGAGACTCATACTGCCTGCGCTTGTCGGTATCTCTCTCATGGATGCGCGCGCCACAACGTATGCCCATGCCGGGCGCCCTGAGCTCCTGCCGCACATTCCACTGGTATCGGTCGCACCACGAAAAGATGTCGTCCCACAGGCCGTCGTCCCCGGCGGCGTCCGGGAGGACGGTCACGTCGTGGAGCACGTCCCACACAGACGGGAATTCCGGCTTGTAGACCTGCGCATATGCCGTCAATGTGCCGTCGCGGGCCCACCAAGATTGCGTATCATCCTGTTGAACGCCCGGGGACTTGAACCATGTGAGCACTTCGTCCACGCCGATGCGGTCCTCGCCGTAGTGGTGCCGCGAGTGTGCGTTGATCAGGGCCGCGATGGCCTCGGCGTCGTCCGAGGACGCTCGACGCGCCTGCCAATCCTGGTGCGGGACCCTTGAAATCAGACTCCCTCCTCCCCGGTGTGACCAATCATCGCGCACTATGGAGCCGCGAAGGATGATTAATAGCTGTCTTCGAGTCAGCCATCATCTCGAACGGAGGCGTTGGCTGGGAGTGATGACGCTGACGTCTGCCGATCCGAGGCCGACCGATGCGACCCATGTTGAGAGGGAAGCGGGCCCGGTGGGATTCGAACCCACGTCGTCGGCTTCGAAGGC
>JAUPMC010000031.1 GCA_030836605.1 Thermoplasmatota archaeon
ACGGTCCTCTTGAGTATCATGTCCGACGAGCGCGGGTAGAACGGCCCGTGGTTCCTGGTGCCCCTCTCCCTGCGGTTCTTGTAATGCGCAAGCAGCTGGACCATGTTCCCCGAGATGATCGCCTTCTCAGCGTTGACGACGTGGATCTCCTCGCCGCTCATCAGCCTCTTGGCGACGTGGGTGCTGAGCCTTCCCAGTACCAGTCCGTCAGCATCGATTACCACCAAGGCATTCACCCCATGATCTTGACTTTAGAGCCCTTGGGGTGCTTAGCCAAGAGCTCCTCAATGGACACGCTCGTCCCGCCAGCCTTCTCGACCTTCTCCTTTGCCTGTCCCGACGACCTGAAAGACGCGACGGTGAGCTTCTTCGCGAGTTCGCCTGCCCCGAGCAGCTTCCCCGGGACCACGATGACGTCGTTGTCGCTCGCATACATGTGGAGCCTGCCGACGTTCACCTCGGCCCAGTTGCTCTGCGGGCCCTCTAGGCGCACTGCGATGTCTCGCCAGACAGGTGCCTCGTTCGTCCTGCTCGCGTCCTTGAGACGCTTGATCAGGGCTACGAGGTTGGGATTCGTCTTGTTCGACATCTTACCCATATCTGACTCCTCCGACAACCAGAGAGCAGGCGAGTAAATGGGGGAACCGTTTATAAAGCTTTGGATACGCCCTCAGAGCTGGCCAGCACCATCTGGCCACGCCAGGCGCGGGCGCGCACCCCGGGTGCCGACAGGGGCGCGCACACAATTATGAACATCGAAGAGAGAATATATACGGCATAAGGCATACTCCGGAAATCCAGTCGACGTAGGCGTCATTTATGATACGTTTTGGTCCCGCAGGCATCCCGCTCTCATGTAAAGGACGCACATTGAAGGATGGCATCGAAGACGTCCACCACCTGGGCCTCACGGCCCTCGAGACACAGCTGGTCCGGGCGAGCGTCCAGGAACGCGCGGCCGAGCCTGAGGAGGTCGGCATGACCCCCCTCGAGCTCCCGAGCGACATGGTGATAGAGATCACGCGCAGGAAGGGCGCCAAGGAGGAGGTCATATACGACCTCGACACGCCGATAAAGGCCGAGGACACCCTGGTCGCGCTCACCAGCGGCCTCGCTACGAACTACGGCGACCTTGACAAGCTCAGGATCATGGCCGAGGAGCTGGACGTGGCCATGTCCATCCACACCCCCTACTACATGGACCTGGTCAGCGAGGGGGAGCTGTCGTTCAAGAGCATGGACTCCATCAGATGGGGCGGCATCATCGCCAAGGCGCTCGGGGGCTCCATGGTCGTCACGCACCTGGGGCTCTACGGCGACGTGGACGACAAGGTCGCTCTCAAGCGCATCAAGGCCAGGATCAAGGAGCTCGCGGTCTGGTACAAGAAGCAGAAGGTCAAGGCCCCCCTGGGCCTGGAGCTGAGTGGGCGCAGGGAGATATTCGGGTCGCTCCCCGAGGTCGTCAAGCTGTGCAAGGACGTCGACGGAGTCGTCCCCGTGGTCAACTTCGCCCACTACCACGCGAGGGAACACGGGAAACTCAAGGAGCCGAAGGACTTCGACGAACTCCTGGACTCGATGGCGGACCTCACGGGCGGGGAGTTCTACACGCACTTCTCAGGGGTCGAGCACGAGAACGGCAACGAGAAGAGGTACACCTCGATCAAGAAGGGGGATCTCAGGTTCGAGCCGCTCGCGGAGGCCCTGGTCGACAGGAACGACCCCATCACGGTAATATCTGGCTCGCCCTTGCTGGAGCACGACGCGATGTACATGAAGGTCATACTCGAGAGGGTGCTCTCGAAGAGGGTCTCCAAGGAGGGCAAGGAGACCAACAACAAGAAGGAGACGTCCGGATCGAGATGAGAGAGAGCTCGGAGTACATCATCAAGATGGTCTCGAAGACCCTCGAGAACGATATCGAGGGCACGGACGAGTTCGTCGACGCGATCATAGGGGCCAGGAAGGTGTTCATCTACGGCGTCGGCCGCTCCGGACTCATCGCGAAGGCCTTCGCCATCAGGCTCGTCCAGATGGGGCTGGAGGTCTACTTCGTCGGCGAGACCGTCACGCCCATCGTCGAGGATGGGAACCTCGTCGTGATAGTCTCCCACACGGGCGAGACGATGTCGGCCATCCAGACCGCGAACATCGTCCGCAGGGTCGGCGCCCGGGTCATAGCGATCACCGCGAACGCTCACTCGAAACTCGCGAGCGCCTCCAACGTGGTCATCCTCATCCACCCCCCGAAGGACGACGACCGGCGCAGGCTGGCGCCCCTGGGGACGCTCTTCGAGAACGCCTCGCTGATCTACTTCGACAGCATCATCGCCAGGCTCATGGAGAAACTCGGACAGTCTGAGGGCTCCATGAGGAAACGACACGCGATCTGGGTCTGAATTCTCAGCGTGGATCCTCTGGCCCCTTCGGCCCGGCGGGTCCCCGCTTCTGCCGCCTGCGTCTCATGAACACGTGCAGGGCGATCACGACCGCCACCGCTGCGGCCGCGACGGCGATGGCCAACGCGAGGCCGACCTCCTTCACCCAGTCAGTGACGCTGCCGACGAACCCGCTCTCCTCTATCCCCGCGCTCGAGTCCAGCGAGAACGACAGGGTGCCGTTCGAGAGCGACAGGACCGAGTGCAGCATCAGGCCGGTCCCGGTCGTGAAGCAGGATGAGTTCAGCTCCATGGCACGCCCCTCGCCGCTCAGGTCGAGGGCCGCGGAGCCCCAGTGGTAGAACGCCTGGACGGTCCCGTCCTCGTGCGCGATGTCGACGCACTGGGTCGACGAGTCGGTCTGATTGAGCGGCATGGTGATGTTCTCGCCGTCGACGCTCTGGTCGACCCTCGCGGACAGGACAGCGGTCACCTCCGACCCAGGACCGTCCTCGACCACGTGGAACATGTTCGCGGTCCCGCCCCCCTGGAGCGAACGCTCGATGGCGACGCACCCGAAGCCCGTCCCGTTGACCACCTCCATGGTCATGTTCACGAACACTTCGGTCTTCCCCGAGACGGTGTGCGTCCCGGCCGGGTTCTCATACTCCACGTCGTTCTCGGCCAGCCGGAACCAGAAGGTCACGTTCGCCCACGAGTCGACGACCGGGGGCGCGTCCAGGGTCTCGTTGTAGGCGTCCACCAGGGCGCTCATGGAGAACAAGACGAACTCACCCAGGTCGGACGTGAAGCCCGACTCCACCGGGGACAGGTTCCACTCCGCGTGGTTAGGGTCCAAGTACGCGGTGTACACCCCTTCCGACTGGTCGAACCTGCCGTCCAGGTCCGTGTCGTTGAACAGGTGGATCTCCGGGAACCCTATGTCGAAAGTGGGCGAGAACGGGTCGACCGTGTGCCAGAACACCAGCCTCGGCCACGAGTCCCGGGGAACCGCAAGCGTCAGGTTCCCGGATATCACGCTGACCTTGGTCTCGTCGACGCTGACGAACATGGCATACTCGTCCTGCTCGTCGTCGCCGCTCGACAGCGGCATCAGGCACGAGAGGACGATAGCCGTCGCGCATGCGACCGCGAGAACGCGTCCAGGAGCCATACCTCACTCCGGACGACCCTAAGGCGGACGGGGCGAAAAGCTTTGCGCTCTCAACCTCCGGGTCTTCTTCCTGGCGGGTCCTGCGGGGGCGAGCGCGTCCGTGAGTGCGAACGGGACCTCCTCGTACCCGGCGCCTGACAGCTTGAACGCCTTGAAGTCCTCGTTGAGCGGGTCTATCACCAGGGCGGCGTGGTATGGCTGGTCGAACATCGTCCTCTGCGTCTCGAGGTCGGTCCTGGACATGAAACACGTGTGGCCGGGATGTGAGTGGTACCAGCCGACTATGATGTAGTCGAAGCCTGTCCCATCCAGGCCGCCGAACAGCTTGGGCAGGGCGTCCCGGTCGAACCTGACCTTCGACTGGGTGCTGTCCAGGTCAGTCGTCACGACGTCCCTCACGGTCGCGTACGCGCGTCCGCGCCACGAGCAAACGTCCCCGAGCATGAACCCCATGACCTCGAGCCTCCTCGGGGCCTCCGCCTGCGCGTGAGACCGCATCGTGGCCTCCGCATGGCGCGACACGTAGAGCTCGAACGGGTGGCCCGACGCCAGGACCTTCTCGTATTCCGCCCGGGACTCGTCCGAGAGCCACTCGTGCGGGGCTAGTGAGTCCCTCGGGGGCGGGGCGCGCTCCACGGGCCTGCGGCGGGTCTCACGCACAATCTTGGGCCTAGGCATGGGCGCCCCCCACGATCCTCACCCTGCGGTCCGACTGATCCATCTGAGCTGGCGGAGCGTACCTGTGCCTGTTGAAGTACGCGGCTGCGCGCGTGCACGCATCCGAGCCGAAAGGGTTCTCGGGGTTCGGGTTGCACAACAGCGACTCCACGCCCTTGATGAAGGTCGACAGGTTCGACCCGAAATCCCAGTTCTCCAAGAGCTTCGTGCACACGTATCCGCCGTCCTCGGGGGGCATTATGTTGGGATGGAAGATCGGGGTCATCCACTTCACGATCGGCTTCTCCATGGGATACTCCTCGCCCACCAGGATGGCGAACTTGTGCACGAACATGTGCACGACCTTCCCGTCCTCCCAGGTGGGGCCTGGGACCCGCAGCAAGTGCACGTTAACGAGTATCGGGAACCTGCTCAGCGTCGGGTCGGAGACGGATATGTGGTGCCTGAGCTCGCGCTGGCACATCTCTATCTCGTTCCTCAGCCGCAGCCTGAGCACGTCGAGCGGGAGCGACATCGGGACTATCCGCCCTCGGGGTCGGGTATCAGCTCGAGGACGTCCTCGGCCATCACCCCAGTGTCTCCGAGAGTCGAACCGCCTCGGAGGACCTTCTTGCCCTTCCGGAGCACATACGCCCCCATGTCCTTGTTCCAGAACGTGGCGGCGCTCTCGATCACCTCGTCGACGGTATTGTCGCCGTCCAGCTCCATCTCCACCGTCGCCCCTGTCTCCGCATTCTTCACCTTGAGCCTGAACGTCAGGAGGACCACCTACTTACTGGACAGAACCTGATGTTATATTGTTTTCGGATACCTGTAGCACCCGAGGAGGGTGGTTCGGGCATCGAGGGTCCAAGGGGACCTCGACCTCCTCCGCCACGTTCCGCTGACCGTCGTAGTAGAAGGTGTTCCTCAGCGCCATGTCCGTCCTGCCAGAGACCACCTTGAGGCATTCCCTGACCATGACGGCAGACACGACGCTCGTGGTCGTTATCTCGGCGGCTAGCCGGGGCTCGTGGAACACGACCCCCTCACCCGTGCAGCTGAACCGCATGTCCGCGACCTTCGAATGTGTGCGGTTCATCCCGCATTGGACGCAGGCACCGTCCGGCGGGAGGCACACCGTCACCTTGCCCAGGAAGCCCTCCATGGCGCCGTCAATGTATGGTACGCCAGCATGGTATGCGTGTGAGTTCGCGTGCACGCGCGCGGGGATGTTATCCAGGCAGCCGAGGACGACATCGAACCCTTCGTAGAACCTGTCTGGGAGGTCCTCGAGCCTGCCCACGACCGCCCTGGCGCGGGCCTCCGGGGAAAGGCCTTCGATGCCACGCGCCACCACCTCAGCCTTGTCGCTCCCCGCCCGGGCATCCTCCCTCGTGAAGAACAGGCACCGGTTCAGGTTCGACCCCACGACACGGTCCATGTCCACGACGGTGACGCGCCTGAAACCGGAAAGCGCGAGGCACTTCCCAACCTCGTTCCCGAGCGCGCCCGCCCCGACCATGAGCACCCTGGACTTGAAGACCGAACCGAGGTCGAGCCACCCGATCCGCCTGGACCTATCGAACGGGTCCTGGTCGATGGCGCCAGGCACCAGCCTCTCCTCCATGGGGCGTGGAAGAGACAGGCCGGAGTTAAACCTTCTGTTTGTCCCAGACGAGCCTGCCCGATTCCATGATGACGGTCTCCCTCCCAGAGGAGGACATGACGGTCATGGTGGGCCTCTTGACGATCCCGTCAAGGTGTATCAGGGACTCGGCGTCCCCGTCGTAGTTGCTCCCGACGGCGAAGTGGCATGTACCGTACACCTTCTCGTCCTCGAGCATGTTCGCCACTATCCTCGCCCGCCGGTTGAGCCCTATCCCGAGCTCGCCTATGGCGGCCGCGTTCTTCAAGTATGATTCCAGGTCCTTCTTCGGCAGCTCCCCCTTGGAGGCCATCTTCCTGGCCTTGGACTGGCCCGCCGCGATGGAGGACCTGAGCGCCTTCGCCTCCGACCTGCCTGACAGATTGGTGATGAAGCCGTTCGCGATCTCGGCGACTATCGGGGTCCTGATGACTATCTCTCCCTCGCTCAGCACGATGGATCCGTCGAAGGCTATCACCCCGCTTGCGGAGCCGAGCTCAGGGGACACATAGACCTCGCCCGAAGGCACGTTGCCGGCTGAGCCCGGCCGCCTGAAGTCCCCGTCGTCTGGCTTCGACTTCCTGCCCTTGAGGCCGATGGTCACGTCCGTCCCGCCGGGGGCGGTGACCCTCACGGAGGCCGAGGCGTTGAGATGCTTCATGAGCCTCCCGCAGTCAGACCTGAGCCTCGTGTAATCGATCGGGACGGTGCGCCTCCACATGTCCTTCGTGACACCGGGCGACCAGAACGCCCTTGAGGTCTTCTCCTCGTAGAGCTTCTCGAAGATGCTGTTGTACTTCCTCTTGCCTTTGTAGCCCTTGAGGAGGCCGACCTTGTCCTTCCCCAGCTTGTCCGCGCTGATGGAGAGCAGTACATCCGGTTCGGCGTGCATCGCCTTGACGATCGTCTCCTCGGTGAAGTCGAACTGCCCCTTCGCCTCCTGGAACGCCAGCACTGGAGCCGCGCCGGCCTTGGCCGCCGCGTCGAATATGGCCATGGATATCTCGCGCACGTCCCTGTCGGGGTTGGTCACGATGAATATCGTCTCGCCCTTCTTGAGGCCGAGCACGTCCTTGACCGCTGCCCTTGCGCCCGCGACTAGCGACCTGTCGTACCCACTTCCTTCGGTGAACCCCATGCACTCACACCGGCAAGTGATTCGCCGCGCAGCACATAATCCTTCACCACGCGCGGGCCCCCTGTCCGGAGGACACGCTCAGAACCGCAGGTAGTCCGTGGGGACGGCCGCCTTGATGGCCGCCTCGTCGTACTTCCTCAGGATGGACTTGACCATCTGGGCGGCGCCCTTGTCCATCGCCATCGGCCGGTGCTCCGCGAGTATCCGCTTGGCCTCCCTGCGCGCGGCGAGCCTGATGGGCTCCTCGGCCGAGTCCTGGGGCGGGGGGAGCTGGGCGATCTTCGGCAGCAGGTTCTCCTTCCTGAAGAACCTGAGCGTGTGCGTGTCCTTCATGAAGTATCCCCCTGGGCCGACCCTTGCGATCGTGTCGAACGCGAGCGTGTCCTTGGTCACGTCGATGCCTCTCCAGGCGCGCATTATGTTCCTCCACAGCTCGCAGTCCATCACGACCTGCTCGACGGACTCGCAGCCCGACCGCTCGAACCCACCTATGCCCACTATCTGGTCCGCCCCGGCCATGGCGGGCAGGAGCGCGCTAATGGCCTTCTGGTAGCCTATCTCGTACCCCGGCCTGCAGCCAGACGCGGCCGTGCCGCCGACCTGGGACGGGATGTGGTACCTGCGGGCCATCTGACAGCCCGCGGAGTTGATCAGGGCGCCCTCGGTCGAGCCCGACAGGAACACGCCTGTCTTCATGTCCATCGGCCCCGACTCGGAGCTGTACAGGACGGGCGCGCCGGCCTTCGCGGCCTGCGATATTACGAAGCCCGCGAGGTTCTCGGCGTTCACGAGCGCGACCGTGCCCGCGAGCGTCACTGGGGCCACCGAGCCGGATATCGCCATGGACAGGTGCACCACCGGCAGGCCCGCGAGGGCGAACTCTATGACCGCCTCAATGTCCCCCTCCTCGTACCTGAGGGGCGTGATGGGCGTGTGAGTGATGGATATGATCGGCCTCTTGGCCAGCTCCTCCTCGGAGCCCACGACCGCGGCCGCGGCCTCGATCTGGAACCGAGCGTCCTCGACCGACCCGGCCCCGTGCTGGATGTGCTTGCCCGTGTTGAACAAGGACGCCACGAACTCGTGGTTATTGGACACGTCCGGGGGCAGGTCAGTGGCGACGACCTCGGGCCAGTAAAGGTCCACCTCCGGCATCGCGTCGCAGACGAGGGTGAGGTCGACAAGGTCCCTGGCCGTGGACTTCCTCTTGACCTGGGCGTCGATGTCCCACACATCTGTCGGCTGGCCGTCGTTGACTCCGTAGACCCTGTCCGTGGCGGGCATCCTCAGGTCCCGGGCCTTGTCCCTGGCGGCCATGACGAACTCCTTGGGGGCATTCGAGAGCGCCTCCCTGACCATGGCCTCGGATATCCTCGCCGTCTGGGCCTTCTCGTCGACGGAGGCCCCCTTCGCCTTGAGCATCGCGAGCGCCCTCTGGCTCGTGACCTTGATGCCCACCTCCTCGAGGATCCTGATGGACTCCTCGTGGACCGCATCCTCATGCTCCTTGCTCAGGGGGTTGAAAACCGACTTCGACACTCTATCATCCTGCTTGGAGGGGGGAAACTAGTACTCCGATAAAAACCCATGAGTCGGCCGGTCCGGGCGCTTAATAAACGCTTCGCAGTGGGTCAGGCCTTGGACCTGAAGCCCTCGACGGCCTTCTCCTCCAGTCTCCTGGCCCTCCGGGCGACCGCCTCGCGGTTCCTCCGAACATCCTCGTCGTTCTCCAGTTCGAGCCTCGGCACCGGGCACGGTCTCCCGTCCGGCCCCAGCGCGACCACTGTGAGATACGACGAGCCCGTGTGCCTGACCGTGCCCGTCCTCGGGTCCATCGCCTCTATACGCACCCCGACCTCCATCGACGACCGCCACACGGCGTTCACGTTCGCCTTGAGCGTGAGGAGGTCCCCGACATTCACGGGCGACATGAAAGCCATGCGGTCGACGGACGCGGTCACCACGTTCGCGCGCGCGTGCATCGTCGCCGCCACGTACGCGATCTCGTCGACCATCTTGAGTATGGTGCCCCCGAACACGTTGCCCGCGACGTTGGCGTCCTGGGGCATCATGACCCTCGCGACGACGGTCCTGGAATCGGACACCTTCCTCTCGGACACTGACTCTATCGACACCAATGCCTCACCCGGTCTGCGGAGGGGGCGGCGGCATCTGCTGAGGCACCTGAACCGGGGTCTGGCCCCTCTTCCGCATCAGCAGCAGCACCACCACGATGGCGACCACTATGAGTATGACGGCGCCCACAACTATCAGCAACACCAGGCTGTCCCCGGAATACGAGTACTCCGTGAGCTCAAGGGTGAAGTACGGCGTCGTGTCGCCTACCGAGTATGAGGACATCTTGACCCACGAGCCGACTTCTGACGAGTACCAGTAGACCTCGTAGTTGTCCGAGCTGTCAGTCTCCGTTATCTTCAGGCAGGTGAACGTTCCGGCCGCGGTCGTCACCGTCTCCTCGGCAGCCGCGACAGAGTACGAGCATGTCTCCTGGTACTCGTCGGTCGATGTGATGGGCAGATCCTCATCGACCCAGACCGTGTGCGCGCTCGTGACGTTGGTCGTCTCGTCCCACTCGTCGCCGGTCCCGGTCTGGCCGTCCACGAAACCGGTCATGAGCGGCGGAGAGTATGTGGAGACATCGTGCGTCTCGACCCTCGAGACTACGGTCCCCAGGGCGGTGAGGTTGGTCCACATGTGCATGTCGTCCTGGACGCTGGCTAGGCTGCCCTCGACCTCGTAGATGAAACCGTTGAAGACCATCTCGACGCCTGCGAGGTCGTCCATCTCGCTTGCCATCGAACCGGTCACCTTCAGGACGTTGACATCGTACGACTCCGAGCCCACAGTCAGGGAATCCTTCGCCTCGAACTCGTACCTGAACCCTCCCGTGACCGCGATGCCATCGTAGTCCATGCCGCCCTCATACACCCAATAGTCTCCCTCGGACCGGTCCAGCGCCGTCACCGGGGCGGCGAACAACGACAAGACCGCGGTGAGGACGACCGCGCACGCGAGAACCGCTTTTGAGAACCCCATCATAGCACTCTCTGAGCCGTATAACACGCCTCCGAGAGTGGTCACGGGGTAAAAACCTTGTCCTGCTGGAGGAGGCGTGGCAAAGGACTATAATGTCCTAAACTCTAA
>JAUPMC010000032.1 GCA_030836605.1 Thermoplasmatota archaeon
CGAGTGCGGCGGCGGGTCCGGCGAGTTCGCGCCCTCGTCGGACATCCAGCTGTTCGGCCTCGACGGGGACATGAGGCCCGAGGTCAAGACCGTCAGGAGCGTCCTCAGGTTCCCAGCGCCCAGGAGGATGGTCAGGCTCGGGACCAGCCACGGGGAAGTGCTGGCGACCCCAGACCACCCGTGCATCGTGCTCCGCGGCGGGAGGGAGGCGGTGGTCAGGGCGGACAGGGTCGCGAGCGGGGACTCGCTCCCGGTCCTCCCGCCGCTCTATTGTCGGGGCGCGTCCAGCGCGACCGTGGAGTCCGTCGGGCGCGCCAGCCCGACGGGGCGCTACGTGTACTGCTTCTCCGTCCGCGAGCCGCTCCACGGCTTCGCCCTCGCGAACGGCATCGTTACGCACAACTGCTTCGGCTACACGGGCTACAAGAACGCGCGCTTCGGCAGGATCGAGTGCCACGAGGCTATCAACGCGTACGGGAGGGAGATCATGCTCCAGGCCTCGGAGATAGCCGAGGCGCACGGGTTCGAGATACTCCACGGGATAATCGACTCGCTCTGGCTCAAGGGGAGCGGCGACCCGAGGAGGTTCTGCGAGCATGTGTCTGGCCACATAGGGATACCACTGGAGCCGGAGGGCGTCTACAAGTGGGTCGTGTTCCTGCCAGACAAGGCGCACGGGGTGGGCGCGCTCAACAGGTACTATGGCCTGTTCGAAGACGGCAGGCTCAAGGTGCGGGGGATCGAGCTGAGGCGCAAGGACACGTGCGGCCTCGTGAGGGACATGCAGGCGGACATGCTCGCGCGGCTCGCGAAGGCCGAGGACTCGGAGGGGCTGACGGAGCTGGTGCCAGAGGCGCTGGCGGTGCTCGACGGGTATGTGGAGGACGCCCTGTCGGGGACCGTGCACGCGTCGAAACTCCTCGTGGCCAGGAGCGTCTCCAAGCCATTGGACGGCTACAGACACGTGAGCGACGCGGTCTCCGCGCTGCACCAGCTATGCTCCGAGGGGATAGAGGTCAACCCGGGCGAGCGGGTGAGGTTCGTGATCACGAGCGCGGGGAGCAGGGACCTCGGGGACAGGGTGCGGGCGGAGCCGTTCGCCTCGGACGGGGAGTACGACCCTGAGGCGTACGTGGACCTGCTCCTGCGGGCCGCGGAGACGGTCTTGACGCCCATGGGTTGGGACCGGCCGAGACTGCTGGGGAGGAGCGGCGGGGACGGCCTGAAAAACGCTAATTTCTAAACTTGTTCTAATTGGGTAGTCAGTAACGGACATGTTTATATAGGATGATGGCGAAACAGGTACCGTAGTTCGAGGGGGGTAAGAGCGCGCATGTTCGGCTCTAAAATAGCCATGCTCGCAGTAGCTGTAACGGTCATAGGACTCGCGGCCGTGCCGGTCTCGATGGCGCTAGACGATGACGCCAAGACTTACGATCTGTCCTCTGTCGAGGGCACCGTCAAGGCGTTCGTCTGTTGCGACGAGGACTGCGACTGCGATGATTGTGACGAGCGAGCGGGCGCGTTCATGCTCGAGACCGACGACGGCGAGATGATCAGGGTCGAGTTCGGGCCGTGGTGGTACTGGGAGACCCAGGAGATCACGGTCAGGGACATAATCGAGGTCGGCGACGAGGTCAATGTCACAGGAGAGCTCGTGGATGAGGATGACGTGACCGTCATGGAGGCATGGGTCATCAAGAACCTCGACACGGGCGAGGATATCACGATAAAGGTGGAAGGGTGCCCGCCTTGGGCAGGCGGGCCCATTAAGCTGGGTATTGAACCCTGGCCTCCTTCTGAAGAGGAGGATTAACCGGTCAGGGCCGGAGATGGGTCCCCGCCAATTTTAACGGGGGGAGAAGAAGACGGGACCCTTCCACCTTTTACCAACATTCCGCCGGACCGGCGATTCTTGTGACCGATGTCTCGCGCGCCATCACCACGAGATGAACATCAGCGATATCGGCACGAGCAGGCAGCCCATGAGATGTATCCTCCTCACGCCGATCAGCGGTGGCATGACGCCGAGCGTGCACGCGGTCGCCAGCAGGAGCATCCCGCGCAGGCCCGTGAGGGCCGCGACGAGCGCGCATATGAATACCAGCGCGCCGACCGAGAGACGCCGGGAGCACAGCGCCCTGCCGACCCTGCGGAGCCTCTCGCGCATCCTGGCCATGACAGCGTAGGACAGCGACGCCGACAGCACCATTGACAGCAGTATCGCGGCCGGCGCGAGGAGGTCGGGCAGCGAGGCCCCCACTGGCTCGGGTGAAACGAACCTCGTAACCGCGTCCATGACGCCGCTCCTCGAACGCAGTATGGTGAACAGCGCGCCTACGGACA
The DNA here is from genome assembly GCA_030836605.1 of Thermoplasmatota archaeon. Taxonomy (GTDB): domain Archaea; phylum Thermoplasmatota; class Thermoplasmata; order UBA10834; family UBA10834; genus UBA9653. Next base: position 2,347 of record JAUPMC010000032.1, read on the forward strand.
GCACCGCGCCAGCGGTCGATATGGCGGAGTAGAGCCAGATGAACCGGGTCGAGCTCTCGACGTCGCGCGCCTCCTCGGAGGGGCGGCGCACGAGCGACGAGCAGAGCGTCGCGGACGAACCCGATGTCAGCCCCGGCATCCAGCCGACCAGGACGCCCCCGACGAGAGACAGGATGGTCCCGCTCGCGAGACCTGTCGGCCTTATCTTGCACCCCAACGCCAGGCCGGGGTCGCGCGCGGGTTCCTGGCCTAGGCTGAGCAGGAGCGTGGGCAGGCCGAACAACCCCGCGAACAAGGGCAACAGGAGGGAGGACCTGGGGACGAACGGGCTCTGGCAGCCGGGGATGGCGCAAGTGAAGTAGTTCGTGTCGAGCACGACCAGGCCCAGCACGCCGGACGCGGTGAACATGGCCAGGACCTTGGATGTCCGCGTGACCTTCGAGAGGACGCGATGACCCGAGGCCGGGACCGCGAGCCCGTCGGAGAGCACCAACGCTGCGGACAGCAGGAGGATGAGATAGCCCATCACGGCCTTGACCAGGTCGTACACGCCGACGGACGGGCCGAGTATGAACGAGACGGGCGCCAGCGCCGCCACGCCGAGCAGGACCCCGGCGAGGCTCCCATCCATGGACGCCCTCACGGCGGCCCAGCCAAGGCCCGCCTTCGCGAGCCTGTGGGCGGGCAGCACGGTGACCACATCCCCTGCGGGGATGCCGACGTACGTGTTCGGCACAGCCTCGGAGAAGCTGTGGGATACGAGCGCTGACGCGAGGAAGCACGAGACCATGACGCCGGGGTCGGCTGCGCCGACCGCGTCGCCCACGAACGCGAAGAACGCGAGGACCGCGCCTGCGCCCGCGACCGTGGCCGCGGCGACGTTGTTCACGTGCAGGCCCGGGACGAGGCCGGTGACGAAACCGACTGTGAAGCCCGCAGACGACGACGCGAATATCGAGACGAGGAGCCCGAGCTCGGACACGGACGGTCAACGGGCCCGGTCATACTCGTGATATGGACTGCAGGCACGCTTCGGAGGCAGGCCCATTAGATGCCCCTAAAGAAGATAACCTTAATCGAGAACGCATCGAATGTGCACTTTTCCGAGGAAATCCGAACTACACGACCCGGGCCTTGCCGTCGATGACCTCGACCTTGACGAGGGTCTTGATCGGGCACCCTATCTTCCTCTCGATCTCGGCCTTCTTGTCGGTCTTCTCCACGACGACGATGATGTCCACTATCCTGACCTGCATCTTCTTCAGGGCCTCGACGAGCGCCCACAGGGTCCCGCCCGTGCTGATGACGTCGTCCACGATCGTGACCCTCTCGCCCGGCTGGATGCCGTTGATGAACAGGGCCGACTTGGAGTAGCCAGTGACCTGGGTCAGATTCACCTCGCCCGGCAGGCCGTACATCTTCTTCCTGACGACGTTGAACGGCTTGCCCGTCTTCAGCGAGAGGGCCGTGGCGAGCGGGATGCCCAATGCCTCGATGGTGACAATGGTATCGCAGTCGAAGTCCCCGACCTCGGCCATCGCGTCGACCACTTCCCTTAGGAGGACGGGGTCGACCCGCGGGATGCCGTCCGTGAGCGGATGCACCATGTACTCGTAGTCGCCTCGCTGAACGATCCGGGAGCCGTCTACGGACGCCTTCAGAGCCTCGAGCGCCATGCTGGATATGAACGACTGACGGGTAATTGAATCTTCGTTTCCCGCACTCTGAAAAGGTTCAGTTCTCATCGGTGGACGCGAGCCTGACGAGCGAGTGTATGTGATACTTGTCGCCGAGGTACTCCCGAGGCTTGAGGTACTCCAGCTCCACGAGGAACCCCATCCCGATGACCTTGCCCCCGAGGTCCTCGACGAGGTCCGCGTTCGCCTTGATCGTCCCGCCCGTCGCGAGCAGGTCGTCGACCAGGAGCACCTTGTCCCCTGGCTCTATCCCGTCGTCCCTGATCTCGATGACGTCAGACTCGTACTCCTTGTCGTAGCTGAGGGCGCGCACCGTCGGTGGCAGCTTGCCCTTCTTCCTGATGGGCACGAAGCCCACGCCCAGCTCGTGGGCGACCGGGGCGCCGATGATGAAACCCCGGGCCTCGTTCGACACGACCACGTTGATGTCCTGGCCCCTGAAGTGGTCGGCCAGGTCCTTGATGCATTGGCTGAAGGCGTGCTTGTCCTTGAGCAGGGGGGTGATGTCCCAGAAGACCACGCCCTTGAACTCCGGCACGCGCTTTATCTTCGACCTCAGATCCATCGTACAGCCACCTTGAGATTGAACGTACTGTCGCAAGCCCTGGACCAGCTGTCCAGATACCACCCCGTCCAAAGCGTTCCAGCCTTTTCAATGTTCTGGTGAGCCTGGGAGCCAGTCCCCTCACGCCCGCCCCCGGGTCGGCCGAATCGGCAACAAAACTATGAACCCCCGAGGGGTTCACCACACACGAGGTGTGAAGGAATGGCTGAGACACCGAAAGGAACGATATCGCTCGCCCCCAACGTGTTCTGGGTGGGCGTGAAGCACCACAACCGCAGACTGTTCGACGGGCTGATACCGCTGCCCCACGGCACGAGCTACAACGCGTACCTCGTCGTGGGGTCCGAGAAGACCGCGCTCATCGACACTGTGAACCCTGGCTTCAGCAAGGAGCTGTTCGCCAAGATATCCGAGAGGACCGACCCCGCCAAGATCGACTATATCATCATGAACCACGCGGAGCCCGACCACGCGGACGCTGGAAGGTATGTGCTCGAGGTCGCCAAGGGCGCGAAGCTCGTCACGAGCGCGAAGGGCAAGGAGGCCGCCATGATGTACTTCAACATCGACCCCGAGAGGATCATGGTCGTCGACGAGAGCTCGAAGCTGGAGCTCGGCGGCAAGACCCTGAGGTTCGTGGACGCGCCTTGGCTGCACTGGCCGGAGACGATCTTCACGTACCTGGAGGAGGACGGGATACTGTTCCCGTGCGACTTCTTCGGCTCACACCTCGCGGACGGGCCGTTCTACTCCGACGAGATGGGGGACGAGCTGGCCCTCGACATGGCCAAGCTGTACTTCGCGGAGATCATGATGCCCTTCAGGAGGCAGGGGGCGACCGCCGTCGAGAAGGTCAAGAAGCTGGGCGTGAAGATGATCGCGCCCTCCCACGGGGTCATCTGGAGGAACCCTGAAGTCATACTCGGGCCGTACACCGCGTGGACCAGCGAGAAGATGGAGAAGAAGGTCGCCATCGTCTACGTGTCCATGTGGGGCAGCACCGAGAAGCTCGTGAACGCGCTCAACAGCATGCTGGTCGAGAAGGGCATCCTCGTGAACGTGGTCGACCTGACCGTCACCGAGATAGGCCACGTGGCCAAGGAGCTCGTGGACACGCCTGTGGTCGTCGTAGGCGCCCCGACCGTCCTGAACATGATGCACCCGGCGGCGGCGTACGCCACCCTGCTCGTGAAGCAGCTGAGGGCGCCCACGAAGTACACCGCGCTACTCACATCCCACGGGTGGTCCGGAGGGGCGGTCAAGCATGTCCAGGAGCTGCTCGGCAACGCCAAGATAGAGATATTGGGCGTCGTCGACCCGAAGGGCCCGCCCCAGCAGGAGCACTTCGACCAGGTGCGCGAGTTGGCCGACAAGATCGAGGAGAAGCTCAAGGCCCTCTGAACACCGCGAAACCCCTCAAACCCTCATCCCATTCTCTTCGAAATCGAAAAGATGATAAGGCGGCGCGCGGACTGATGATGCATGGTCTACCCCAGGGATGTCCTGAACAGGTTGAGATGGACGGACGGGGAATCACTGGACGATGCTATCATATGGTACGTCCACAGGGGCGCGCCCGGGGACAACATCAAGATCACGGGGAGCTCGGTGAAGTCACTCGGCAGCCTGTTCTTCGAGACTCAAGAGGCCGACATCCCATACCACCGGATACTCAGAATCGACTACCGAGGGGAGACGCTCTTCGCGAAGGATTCGAGGGCCAGAGCCCTGAGCTGACCCAGGACCCGTGGCTGTCACGGAAAGCATTTATGACATGAAGGGGCATCTAGATTCGGGAGCCCCGGGCGTTCCCGGGGCGTTCGATGGTGATGCACATGAAGAGAGTGATTGTTGTCTCGATGAGCCTGATCCTGTGCGCAATGCTGGTCGCCAACGTCAGCGCGTTCCCGCCAGAGACCTGGCAGGACGGCGACGAGGTTGCCATCTTCGGCCACTCGTTCGAGGAGGAGTATTGGACGAATGACTCGATGACCGCCACGAGCCCGGCAGGAGATGAGATTACTTTCTCCGCCTCGTTCGTGAACTACGAGAACGTTTCGGCGTTCCTCCTGTCGCTGAACATGGTCGAGAACGAGAACGGCACCGGGAACGTGCCGTTCCAACTCTTCGGGATGCACTATTACACCCCTGACGGGAACGAGGTGTTCATCGGGGCTGTGTTGGCGTTCCTGATGGCCTTTGACGACACGTACAACGGCACGGGGCCGGGCCAGAACGGCCTGCCAGACCCAGGGAACGAGAACATCTCCTACGTCATACCGTTCGGTGTGGCTGGCACGCTGGACGACGCGTACCCGCCAGAGGTCGAGGTCCAAGAGGTCGAGAAGCTCGGCGAGGGACACTACAGGTTCGGGATCCAGTACAGGAACCTGTACGCCTTCGTGTCGCCCAACTTCGTCGCGAGCGCCATCTTCGCAACGGGCTGGATTGCGAAGTTCAGCGAGCTCACCGTATCATATGAGGTCAAGATGGACCCGGAGACCGGCGAGGTCAACGCGGAGACATGGTACACGATAGGCGAGGTCACCGAGCTGTGGTTCATCCTACTGGGGATACCGATCCCGGTCGACCCCCACGGGCTCCCCGAACACTTGGGCCTGAGCGTCGTGCACTTCGTGACCATCTTCACGTCCAAATACGACGGCGCCTCCGGGAACACCACCGGCAGCACGCTCGACCCTGACATAAACGCGCCTCTCCAGGAGGACATCGTCCTGAAGGTCGGGGATGACAGCGAGAGGGCGCTGAACATAGGCACCAGGGGCACGTTCGACCTCATCAACGAGAGCACGGACTATGTCATCAAAGAGGACCAGCCGGCCATGAACGCAATCGTGGGCGCGAGTCTCGTGGATCTCGTCCTCGTCGCCTGGCAGCTGGGGTTCGCGGCGGGCGCGATGAGCGTATTCGCCTATGCCCTCAGCGACCACGTCCAAGAGACATACGACGGGCCGCTCGACCTCGCCCAGAGGAGCCTCGACCCGACGAACGAGGACGGGTTCAACGCGTACCCGCTCTGGTACGCGGTCTCGTTCCCGCAATGGAACGGGTACAGGGTCGTGCACGACCCAGTATACACGGCGTATACCAGCTTCGAGGCGCCCTCGGAAGAAGCCCCGGCCGACGACGGCCTCGCGGGGGTCCTGGTCCTCATGCTGATAGTCGTGGCGGTGGTCGCCGTCGTAGCGGTCGTGGCCACGAGGAAGAAGAAACCGTGAGGCGGCCCCCTACTTCGAAAACCCTTTCCTCGGTTTTCCATCATCCTCAGGACAGAGTCGCCGCGTGAGATGACTCACTCGACCAGGCGCGCGGACCTCAGGTCCGAGTAGAACCTCAGGACATCCTCTATCTGGGTCGGCCCGTACTGGGCCGAGATCACCTCGGTGATCTCGCACAGGTCGCGCTCCCCGTCCATCAGGTTGACGATCTCGTACTGCTTCTTCGAGAAAGAGGCGTCCCGCTTCTCGACGTCGTCGTGCCACACGCACCTCTTCTCGCCGAGCACGTCCGCGAGGTACCCCGGGTCCAACGAGCCCTTGAACCGCCTCTTGGGGACGATCTTCTTCGCCTTCGCCTCGGCCTTCGACGGGGCCTTGCGAGCGACTGCCGAGGTCACATCCTTCCCGGCGACGGAGTCGATTACCTCGTTCAACCTGGACAGCTCCTTCGAACCGTGTCCGGAGACGGCCGCCGCCTGGTGCTCAACGAACGCGTCCGAGCCCGCATCGGCATCGAGCTTGCTGAGAGACCGCACCGCAGCGACCTCCCTGCTCGCCACCTTCGAGACCCTCATCCTGTTGAAAATGACCGTCTTCTCCAGCTCCGCCCGGGCGTCCTTGCCCTCTTCCTTCGCCTTGAGCAGGTCCGAGTGTGCCTTCTGGACGGCGTCGGATATCCTCTTCATCCCCTCGGACGCGGTGAGCACGGCCATGGAGTGTATCTCGTCCGGGCCCGCGTCCGCGAGCGTCAGCGCGGAGACCGCCGCGGCGAAGCCGACCCGCCTCAGGCTGTCCTCACTGACCTTCTCGATCGTGTCCAGGCTCGTATGGTAGAACATGTCCGGCCACTGCGTCAGGCCGACGCAGGGCGTGCCCACCGTAGACTCGTTGAACTCCTCGTGGTCGCTCCCGCCGGAGTGAGTGGTCCGCGCGTACCTGAAGTTACTGACCATGCCTATCTTGACGAACGGGTCGTACTCGGTGTTCGCGCGCTCGATCATGGAGAACACCAGGTCGTTGAGGTATGAAGGGAGCGAGTCCGGGGTGCTGTCCATCGTGAGCGTGGACTTGCACAGCGTCTGGTCCTCCCCGACCATGTCCAGGTTTATGGCCGCCTTGAATCCGGCGTGGAGCTCCGGGTGCTTCGACAGGAAGGCGACCGAGCCCGTCGTCTCGGGCACCCACAGGAACCGTATGGTCCTCTTGGGCCGCTGGATCTTGCCGGAGCGGATGAGATGCGAAATCGTCCTGGCCATCTCCATGAGTAGCCCGCTTCCCGAAGCGTTGTCATTCGCGCCCGGCTTCGGGTGGCACAGATGGGCGACCAGGACGATCTCGTCCTCCGGCCTCTCCGAGCCGCGTATGGACGCGCTCACGATGCTGTAACTGCCAGATGTGAACTCGGCGTCGACCGTCGCGTGCAGTCTGACTGGCTCGCCGCTCGCCAGGTGCCTCCTGAGCTCGTTCCCCTGGCGCCTGCTGAGTGAGAACCCGAACTTGACCTTCTTCGCCTCCGCCGCGGTCGGCCATATGCCCTGATACGCATGCGCGTCCGGGATGTCCGTGCTCTCCCGCACACCGTGGAACTCATAGGACAGGCCGTCGGTGATGACGCCGGCCGCCCCGCGCTTCAGCACCGCCTCTCGGTGCACTATCGTGCCCCGGCCCGTCGCGAGGACGAACTTGCCCTTGACCTTCTTCCCGGCGTAGTCCTTGTCCGATACGCCCTTGCCAACATCGACCAGCTCGGCCGTCACGCCTCCCTTGGGCGTGCCCTTGCTGAACGTGTGCAGGGATTGCGGTATGTCGCTGAACTTCGCGAGCGAGCGCTCGCCCGGCTCCACGAGCCTGAGTTCCGCCCCCTTGACAGTCCAGCCCACGACAGTCTTGTGCGTCCAGTACTTCCGGCGGCCGTCCGAGGGCAACCTCTCGATCCTGGCCTCGTCCATGCCGAAAGACTTCAGCTCATCCATCACGTGCTCGGCTGCCCCGTACATCATCGGGGGGGCCTGAATCCTGTGATACCGAGTGACTCCGGCCACGAACGACTTTGCGGCCGAACCAGACAGCTCATCTTTGACGACCTTGGCGAAATCCATGGTCTGACCAGACGCACTGATAACGACCCCGGATAATAACGTTCTCCCGGCACCGACAGTGTAGTTTTCAAGGGTGTACCATTCTAGAGGCCAGCTCCTTCATGACCTTGGCGCAGACAGCATCGGTCATTCCAGGTATGTCGAAGTCCGGGTTGAACTCGACGATATCCGCCCCTTCGAGCCTCCCCTTGAACGATTGAATGACATCGATCGCCTGGCGAGTCGACAACCCACCTGGCTGCCTATGCGAGACGCCGGGCGCGAACGCTGGGTCTAGGCCGTCGACGTCGAACGAGACGTAGACGGGACCTTCGAACTCGAAGGACACCGCACCGCCCCATGAGCGCATCTCGACCAGCTCGACCCCATGCCTATCCGCCTGCTCCTTCTGATGAGGGGTCGCGGAGCGCACCCCAATCTGAACGAGCCTGTCCACATGTCCTTCCTCCATTATCCTCGCGAACGGACACGCATGGGAGAGCCTGTTCCCCTCATACTCCTCGTACAGGTCAGGGTGGGCGTCGAAGTGCAGTATGTTGAGGTGTCTGTGGCGGCGGGCGACCGCCCTCACGATCGGATATGTGATCGAATGGTCTCCTCCGAGACACATCGGGCTGAACCCCTTGCCCATCAGGTCCCCCACCTCCCGCTCGATCAGAGCGACCGGGTCATCCCCGGGCACGAAGGCCAGGTCGCCCGCGTCCCACAGCACCGAGTCATCGATGAGCGTGAGGTCCTCACTGTACTTGTTCGTGGACCCGCTCCTCCACGCCGCCCGTATCAGGGGTGGGGCCTTCGCGGAACCGCGGGCGAAAGACGACTGTTCATCGTATGGCACCCCCAGCAAGGCGATTCGTGCTCCTCCCATGGACTGCCTCAGTGACTGTCAGGACCGTCCGGGCCTATCTAGGTTGCCACCGGCTGAAAACATATTTCTAGGACATAGTCATCCAGGCCGATAGATGGAACTCGCTTGGCTGCCTTTCTCGCTCGCGACGATCCTGTTCTACGGCCTCGGCCAGGTCTTCGTCAAGGAGACCAGGACCCAGCTGTCGTCCGCGAACTACCTCCTGCTGTTCGGCGGGAACATAGGCGTCATCTGGGCGGTCTACTGGTTCTTCTTCCACGAGGGCACGTC
>JAUPMC010000033.1 GCA_030836605.1 Thermoplasmatota archaeon
TCGCGGGCGTCGTGGTGGCGACAGTCCTTATGGGGTCCGTGGCGATCATATCGATGAGGCGCCAGAGGACGAAGTAGCCGACCCCGTATATCCTCAGGGACGACCGATGCTGGCCGCCCGGGCGGCTGTTAGAGGAAAGTGCTATATCCAGCCTCGGCGATGCGTGATATCCCGCGCCGGGAGCGAGCGCTCAGGGCGCGTCAGGGCCCAGGGGGGCCCTCAGGGTGGTAGCAACATGTCCCACGCATACGCACGCGCCTTGGTCGCGCTTGTCCTGGTCTCGGTGTTCTCAGTCGTCGCGCTAGCGGTGGCCGTCCCGGGCAACTCGGCCGCGGGGCCCAACCCCCTTGTCGTCTCGGGGACAGTCTACGACAGCGCCGGAAACGAGGTCGAGGGGATACCCGTGACCGTCAACATGAAGGACGGCGAGACGGTCGTCACCACTAAGTCCGAATCATCCGACGAGTCGGGTGGGTACAGCCTCCTGTTCTCTGTGGGCGAGTGGGAGGTCGGGTACACGATTCAGGTCATCGGCACGGGCCCGTCGCCGCCGCAGGCGGTCAACTCGACCATCGCCCCGGACGCCTTCTTCGTGACCATCGACCTCCACTTCTCCTACGAGATACCCGAGTTCGGGTCCGCCGCGGGAGTGCTCCTCGCGGGTGGCGCGGTGGGGTTCATAGCCGTCGCGATGCTCGTCAGGAAGCCGAAGTAGGCCCGCCGCTCCGAGGCGGGCCGCCTCGTTCTATTCTTGTACGACCGGAGGCCTCCTGGCGCAAAATGCTCTTAACCGATGGCGCGATATCGACCACGGGGTTAGAGGGTCGCCCGCGGGGTGCGCCAGTAGGTCATTACAGACATTGATAACGGGGTGATAGCCCTCTATAAGCCTTCGCCTCGAATAATGTACCGGAGATGCACGTGTTGTATAGAGGGGACCAGTCCCTGTCAGAGACCCGGAGGAAGGGAGCCGCGCTCCTCGGCGCCTCCTCGGGCGGCGGCGCCGGAGCCGGGCGGCTACTGGCCCTCGTGGTCTTCGCTGTCCTCTCCCTCTCATCGTTCTCGTTCATAGCGTCCACCCTCGTCTCAGCCTCGGGGGAGGGTCAGGCGGGCGAGGCCGCCAGCCGTGCCCCCTACGAATATCCTGCCTCTGGAGGCGCATGGGACTGGGCCTCACTGGCCGACGACGACGGGTACGTCGATGTCATAGTCTCGATGCCCTCCGACGCCGGGGACATGTCCCCCGTGGAGAGGGCCTTCGAGGCCTCCCGCCTCCATTACGGCACGGGGGGCGTGCTCTGCGCTGTCTCTCCCCCCAAGGCGTTCAGCCACAGCCTTAACGGGTTCTACGCATGCCTCGACCTCGTTACGGTCGAGGCCCTGATCGCGTCGGAGCCCGAGCTCAGCGTCTACCCGGACATCACTCTCAAGGCCACCGACACCGACGACGCCCGCCAGATCGGCGCCGACAGACTCTGGGAGGCCACCGACCCCTCGGGCTCCTACGTCACCGGCCTGGGGATCGTCGTCGCGATCATAGACACCGGCGTCGACTACACCCACCCCGACCTCGGGGGCGGCATAGGCCCGACCTACAAGGTCATCGGGGGCTACGACTTCGTCAACGACGACTCCGACCCGATGGACGACAACGGTCACGGGACGCATGTCGCCGGAATAATCGCCGCCGACGGCGGGATACTCGGCGTCGCGCCTGACGCGCAGATCCTTGCGTACAAGGCCCTGGGCGCGGGCGGTTCGGGCAGCATGTCCGATGTCATCCTCGCCATAGACGCCGCGCTGGACCCGGACGGGGACGGCCAGACGGACGACCATGCCGACATCATCAGCATGAGCCTCGGGGGCGCCGGCTCAACGGACGACCCGGTCTGCATGGCGGTCGAGAACGCGGTCGCCGCTGGCGCGGTGGTCGTCGTCGCCGCCGGCAACGAAGGCCCGTCGCTCGGCACTGTCGCGACGCCCGGCCTGGCCCCGAGCGTCATCACCGTCGGGGCGGTCGACGACGCGGGCGACCTGGCGGAGTTCAGCTCCCGCGGGCCCACCCCCGAGATGAGAATCAAGCCCGAGATATCCGCCCCCGGCGTCGATATCGTCTCCACCGTGCCCTACTCCGGGACCTCGATAAGCTCCTCCACGGGGTACGCGAGCCTGAGCGGCACCTCCATGGCGACTCCTCACGTGAGCGGCGCGGCCGCCCTCCTTCTGCAGCTGCACCCTTCCTGGACCCCCACGATGGTGAAGTCCGCGATCGTCAGCAACCCGACCGTGCTCGACGAGTCCCTCTGGGCCGCGGGCTCGGGCGAGGTCTGGATCCCCGGCGCCTCGGAGGAGACTCTGTTCTCCTCGGAGCCGCTCGTGTCGTACGGGCTCGCCGGCTCCCCCTCGCAGTCGTTCAGCGTGGCTAACTACGGCACCTCCGGCACCTTCACTGTCTCCTCATCCGACTTCTACTCGATGACCGCCAACGGCACCTACGCCGAGTCGGGGGCCACTGGCCTGTCGGAGGTGTCCCCGTCGTTCGCGTACATCCCATCAGGCCAGTCGTCCACGGTGATGGTCGCCGTCGACACCCCGTCGGCCTCCGCGGCCGAGGGGTACTACGAAGGTAGGGTGTCGCTGTCCTCGAGCTTCGGCGCCGTCAGCGTCCCGTTCGGCTTCGTGGTGCTCAGCACCCTCAACGTCCACGTCTTCGACACCTCGGGCGAGGAGGTGTTCGACGCGTATGGCGGCGTATGGGTGTACGACCTCCCCGACGCGGAGTTCGCCACCGGCCGCAGGGGCGACGTGAGCGCAGTCCCGCCCGCCACATTCTTCCTCCCGTCCGGCGAGTACGCCGTGCACGCCCTCGGCCACCAGCTTGTCTACACCTACTCCGACCCCTATGTGCTCTCGGGCACCGTGAGCGTCGGCACGCTCCAGTCGGTCGACCTGAACCTGTACATGTCCTCGGCCCACGACATGGTCCTGGACCTCGAGACGGAGGGCGGCCAGCCGATCTACGTCAAGGACTACAGGGTATACTGCAGATACGAGGGCTCAAGCAACATATCCTTCGACCTCACTGGCTCCGACTACTCGATAGTCGGGCCCGAGGTCTTCTCCATACCACACTCCATGCACGTCTATGTGAGCGACACGGCGGCCGAGGTGGGCATCTCCGTCGCGGGCTTCGCGTACACCCCGGCCATGTGGAGCTTCATGAACCTGAACTGGCAGCACTGGTACGAGTACACCAGCGGCTCCTCGACCTCGTTCATGGTCGAGGCGAGCGCCGACCTCCAGTATCTTCTCGCGTGGGAGTTCGACGGCGTCGGCTCGTCCGCGCCCTCGTCCCTCACCTGGGATGAGTCGGCCGCCGCGGTGTTCGAGACCAGATATGACATACCCGGGACCATATCCGGCGCCTGGTGCGACTGGGGCATCCACAGGGCCATAGGCGGCGACGCGACCTTCTATGTCAGGAGGGACACGGACACCTCCCTGAACCCGTTCTTCTCCGGACTGACCAGGAAGACGGTCGTGGCCGGCACCTTCGCCGAGCTGTACTTCCCGAGGAGCGTCGTCGGAGGGTACGTCGAGAGGGCGTTCTACGCCGCGGACTACGACCACCTCCTCAAGGCGGCGGTGGGGGCGGGGATATTCCTCCCGGACAGGAACTACCTCGAGCCTCTGGCCCCGACTTACGAGGAGGAGACGCTCGGGGCCGGCCCGTTCTATCCGTCGCTGTTCACGGAGAGCACAGACGACTCGCTCGTGCTCCGCCACCCGCTGCTGCGGGACCAGTCGGGCGCCCGCGTCGGCGGGGCGTACGTCCCGACCATGAACCTGTACAGGGACGGAGGGCTCGTGGGAATATACCAGCTCTCCGAGTACCTGGCCAGGCCGGACGCCGTGAGGGTCGTGGACCTCTTCGGGGCAGGCACCTACGTCGCGAGCATCGACTACTCCCCGACATCCCAGGTCACGAGCAACGTGGAGATCGAGCTCGGATTCACGGTCCCCTCGGTCGACCGGGACCCGCCGAGGATCACTGGCCTGACGATGTCTCAGAGCTTCGTGCCCGGGGAGCCGCTGCCGGTGTCGATGGAGGTCGCGGACGCGATGTCATCCGTTTCTGCCGAGATGAGCTGGCGCGCCGGCCCCGCGGACTCCTGGAAGGCGCTGACGCTATCCTCCTCGGGGGGCGTCTACAGCTCGTCCATCCCCACGGCCACGTCCTCGGCGTCGATAGACCTCCTGGTCACCGTCACTGACTCCTACTCCAACTACATCTCCGCGGTCATGACATCCGCGTCGCTCGCGGAGGCCCCGGTCGTGTTCGGACTCGCCCCGCAGAACTCCACCGTCGAGTTCAGGAACGCCTCGGTGTCGGTGGTGCTCGAGGGCCTGCTCACCGACGCGTCAGGCAGCCCGCTGAGCCCGGTCGCCGGCGTCATCATCGAGCTGTACTCGGGCGGCGAGAAGATCGGGATGGTCCTGGACGAGTACGTCGTCGGCACGACGCACACCCACAACGGCGACATCCTGTTCCAGTGGGTCCTGAACCCGACCTCCCTGTTCACCAACATCGGCCAGGACGTGCAGGTCAGTGCCACGTTCGACCTTGGGGTCTATGAGAGCTCCAGCGTCTCGTTCACACTCACCTCGGTCCCGAGCTACGCCATCGCCCCGGAGATAGAGCTGGTATCGCCGGCCGACGGCTCTCTGATCACGCCCGGCACGGTAGTGGACCTGGACATCGTCGACGACGGCATGGTCGACGTGCTGTACTCGCTCGACGGCGGCGCGTATGTCACGGTGGCAGAGCCCTGGGACATATCGACCTCCTCGTGGGGGGACGGCGTGCACTCCCTGGGAATCACGGTCATGGACGACGACGGCTTCACCGTCACCGCCTCCTACTCCTTCG
>JAUPMC010000034.1 GCA_030836605.1 Thermoplasmatota archaeon
GGTCGGGGTGCTCGTCCACAGCCCTCCCGTGCGAGACCTGATCGAGAGCGTTGGTTGTGTCCGGGCGAAGGACGGGAAGAGGACGCTCATCCCTGAGGCGGTCGTGGATTCCGCCATCGCGGACGCGAGCAAGTCCGTGCTTCTCGCCTCCAGGGACGGGAAGCACGACATAAGGGTCCCGGCAGGAAGGGTCCATGTCGCGAACGGCGGGGAGGGCGTCTTCGTCAAGAACCTCGTAACGGGGGAGTCGCGGTCTGCGAGCTCCGACGACCTCAGGGACTTCGCCATCATCGTCAACGAGCTGCCGGAGCTCGACTTCTTCTGGCCCATGGTCGGGGCCCTGGAGCAGCCCGTGCGCCTGAAGGGGATCACGGAGCTGAAGGTGTCGTTGACGTTCACGACGAAGCACGTCCAGGCCATGTCCACGGACGCCGAGGAGGCGAGGTGGATGGTCGAGCTCGCGTCCGGACTCACGGGGGGCGAGGAGGAGCTGGCCAAGAGGCCCATCTTCTCAGCGGTCGAGTGCCCGATATCACCCCTCACGTTCGAGAAGGGGCTCGTGGAGGCGCAGGTCGAGCTCGCCCGGGCCGGAATACCAGTCGTGGCTATGTCCGCGTCCGTCACCGGGCTCACATCGCCGATAACGGCCTCGGGGACCATCGCGCAGATGAACGCCGAGAACCTTGCGAGCCTGGTCATCTCGCAGGCAGCCAAGAAAGGGGCGCCGTTCGTCTACAGCATCGACTCCTCCCCGGGAGACCTCAAGACAGGTTCGATAGACTACGGAGCGCTGGAGGTCCCGCTGATCAGGACGGGGGCGGGGGAGATGGGCAGGTCGTATGGGTTGCCCACGATGGTAGCCGGGATTGGGCTCGAGAACCTGACGCACAAGATGGTGAACGAGTGGGAGGGCGTGCCCCACGTGTCCATCCAGTCGATGGTACCCTCCGACCTCGGCGCCGGGTTCGGCGGCATAGACATGGCGACGGGTGCGTCCTTCGAGCAGCTCGTGGCCGACGCATGGGTCTGGCGCGTCGCGAGGGAGTTCGCCAGGGACTTCGACACTGGAGACGAGGCGATCTCGTTCGAGACGATCAGGGACGCTGGGCTCGACGGCAACTTCCTCGGGAAGAGACACACGGTCTCACGGTTCAGGAAAGAGATCATCGGCTCCGCGGTCCCGGAGGCCTCCCTGGGCGTGAGGATGAGGGAGGGGTCGCCGGGAGACCTCATCCGGAGGGCGCACGAGGAGGCGAGGAGGATCCTGTCGAGGCCGAAGACACCTCTCGTGACCAGGGAGGAGGCGGCCAAGATGGACCGTTGCCTCAGGGAGCGCCCGGGCCGCGCGTAGGCGTGGCGATTCAGAAAGGGGATGCGCCCGAGCTGGGATTCGAACCCAGGTCCGAAGCTCCGCAGGCTTCTAGGATATCCAAGCTACCCCACTCGGGCAATCCGTGTGACCGGCACCCTCCATGAGGGCATCGGTAGAAATACCTACCCATGGCCCCAGGACCTAGTAAGTGCTCGTCCAGTCTATCTTGCCCTTCCTGCGGGCGACGCCGTCGGCGTACTTGAACACCGCCATGGACAGCGCGAAGAACACGGCGGTCGATATCGCCAAATAGACCATGATGTAGAGGTCGCTGATGCCGCTCAGGCCCGTGACGTCGACGCCGGCGACGGACCCCAGCTCGGCCATCGCGTCCGGCATCAGGGCGCGTCTCATCGAGTCCATCCAATAGGTGACTGGAAGGATCTTCGATATCGACTGTGCCCATGTCGGCAGCGCGGTGATGGGGAATATGATGCCGCTCATGACGTAGAACACGCCGGCGACGCCCTCGTTTATCCCGATCGAGTGCCTCGCGGTCAGGAACGTTATCCCGCCGAGGGCCAGCCCGAGCACGCATATGCAGCTCATGCCGAGCGCGGTGGACCCTAGGAGCAGCAGCCAGTCCACGTCCCAGAGGGATATGTCCACGCCCAGCGCGAGCACGCCGAACGCGAGCGTGATGATGACGCCTGCGGTGGTGATCGCGATCTTGATGGCCGACCGGCCCAGGATGTAGGCGTAGAATTTGATCGGCGCGATGTACACCTGCTTCAGGGACATGTAGTGCTCCCTGTCGTCGTGTATGATCCAGGTCACCCCGAACAGCACCTCGGCTATGTACATGTACAACGCGCTCCCGACGTACATGTAAGAGAAGTACGCGTTGTCCGTGTTCCCGCCCGTGACGATCATGTACATGAACACGAGTATGAGCGTCGCGCTGATCGGCTTCACTATCGAGTAGGTGGCGAACAGGAACGGGTCCGCCCAGTTCGCCTCCATCTCCCAGCCGAGCCACGCGGCGTTCTTGATCGTCCGCAGGTCGTTCATCACTGCCATCTGAGCGTCAGCCTCCCAGTGGCCTTCCCGAGGTACTCCATGTACCTGAGCGAGTAATGCGCGAGGACCATGAACAACGCGCACAGGCCCACGAGCAGCGCGAGCTCTGCCTCCAGCGAGAGGAAGGCGTCCTCCGCCCCTGCCGTGAAGAACAGCTGCCTCAGGGCGTCAAGGCCCAGCGTGATGGGTATGACCGAGGCGCCGGCCGCGACCGCCGCGCCCAGGAACTTCACTGGGAAGTAGAACCCGGACGCGAGGTAGACCGGGTCCGTCAGGAGGTTCGACAGGTGGTGCGCCTCCCTCCCGAACAGCATGTAGAGCGAGGCGAACATCATGCCCATGCCATAGAGGGCGACCATCGTCGCGAGGAATATCGCGATGAGCATCAGAGGGTCGACCACGTCGAACGCGATGTTGAATATGAACGCGCCGATGACGAGCGTGGACGCCGCGTTGACCGTCGTGGAGAGCATGCCCCCCAGGGCCATGCCCGCGAGGATGGACATCCTCGAGGTCGGGGCGATCATGTACAGCTGCAGGTTCCCGGTCTCCTTCTCCCAGTAGAACTGGGCGGCCATGGACCAGAGCACGTTCAGCCAGAAGGCGGTCATCGCGCCCCCCAGGACAACGTACCCGATCAGCTCCTCCCTGGCGTCCATGAACTGATAGACATACGCGAAGGCCGCGACGGTGAACAGCGGCAGCACGACCTCGAAGAAGACCCAGCTGGGCTCCCGGATGGCGCCGATGACACGGGGATACGCCCGCCCCTTGATCGCCCTCAGGTTCTTAATGACCCAGCCGTCGGTCATTCCAACCCCTTGCCGACCATCTTGATGAACACGTCCTCGAGTGTGGGCTCGGTCTTCTGGAGCGACTCGATCCTCGAGCCCTGGCCCAGGACAGCCGAGACGATGTCGGATACGCCCGACTCGTCCCTCATCACGAACCTCAGCTTCGTGAGCCCCTTCTCCCCGTCCTCGGTGAACGTGAAGCTCTCGACGCCCGGGAATGTCTTGAACACGGCCGTGTCCTTCAGCCTGGTCACGTCCATGCTCAGGGTCGTGTTCATCCGGACCATCTTCTTGAGCCGTTCAGGGCTGTCGCACGCGAGTATCCTGCCGTTGTCGATGATCGCGATCCTGTCGCACAGCTCGTCCGCCTCGGCCATGTAGTGGGTCGTGAGCACGACCGTCTTCTTCGGGTGGTCCTTGAGCCAGTCGAGTATGTAGGTCCTGATGACCCTCGACGCGTTGACGTCGAGCCCGAGCGTCGGCTCGTCCAGGAATATGATGTCCGGGTCGGTGACGAAGCCCCGGATGACATTCATCTTCTGCCTCTGGCCTGTGGAGAGCGTCCTCACCTTCGCGTCCTTCTTGTCGAGGAGGCCGAACTCCCCGAGCATGTCGTCTATCCGCTGGAGAGCGACCTTGCTCTTGATGCCGTAGAACTGCGAGAACATCCACAGGTTCTCCTTGACCGTGAGGAGCCCGTAGCCGGAGATCTCGCCCCCGGAGACCATGTTGATCCTCTGCCGCACAGCGTTGAACTGCGTCTCCACGTCCAGGCCGGCCACGTAAGCCTTGCCGGATGTGGGCAGCAGAAGAGTGCTCAGTATCTTGAGCAGGGTCGTCTTGCCCGCGCCGTTGGGCCCGAGTATGCCGAACAGCTCCCCCTGCTCGATCCTCAGGTCGACGGACTCGAGGGCTCTCACTGTGCTGCCCTCTTTCTTCTTCTTGGGCTCGAACACCCTTGTCAGGGCCTCTGTCCTGACGGCTGGTTCTTGGTCCATTCTTGCACCCTTCTTGCGTGTAGGCACCGAATGTTACGTACATATGTGTTCGTTTGGCAGTACACATATGTCCATTTGGCAGTTCATATCCCGCGAGGCGGCCACGGATCGAATGCACGAGATGGCGCACAAAACCAATGTGGCATCTAGGAAAATTCCCGACGCGGGGCGCGCGACAGAAGGCCCGTCCCTCAGGCCTCGTAGTGCGTGCGGTACCTCGTCACGTAGCCGGCGATCTTGTTCCTCATCGAGATGTAACGCACATCGGTGAGCTTGGCAACCATCTGCTTGTTGTGCTGGTAGTCCTCGTTGAACTGGTCAGGATACTTCTGGACCAGTTCGATGGCTACCCGCTTGATGTACGTCGGTCTGATGTTGCCCATAAGACTCACCTTGGGAGACTCGGAACGGTCAGGGTATATATATGGTTTGCGTATCGCGCCGCCCCCGCTGTCGGGGCATCCAGCAGGTCAATCCGTGGGCTTGGCGCTCTCGACCATCAACTCCTCCTCCGACGGCAGGACGCCCTTCTTGTAGGGCTTGCCGCAGGAGTAGTCCCCCTCGGGGCACGGGCCGCGGAAGCACGGCGGGCCCGCGTCCTCGAACAGTATCGGGGCCGCCTCCTTCGCCTCCGAGAGCATCTTCCAGGCCATCATGCGTATCTCCCACTGGGCCCTCCGGCAGCACCTGAGGCTGAACAGGTGCCAGAGCTCCCTGGCGTTCATCGTGACGGTGATGTTCGTCTGGCACGCGTTCGGGAGCACATACCTCGCGTCCTCCTTCGGGACCGTCTTCGCCAGCAGCCTGTAGGCCTTCCAGGCGTTGTCCATGGCCTCCGAGAAGGCCTTCCGGGCCTCCGGGTCGCCCGCTATAGACGGCGGGAAGACATACTCCGCCTTGGACATGCCGACATATCTCTGGCTCTGCTGCGAGTATGACGCAATCCTGTGCCTCACGAGCTGGTGCGTCAGGGACCGGGACACGCCCTCGACCGAGAATGTGAAGTGCGCGTGCTCGACGACGGACAGGTGCCCCATCCCGACGACCTTCTTGATCATCTTCTTGGCGCGCTCGTCGGTCGTCCCGTCGAACAGCTCGCCCGCGCCCTGCTCCGAGTAGCACGACTGCGCGGCGGCGGCGCATATCCTGTCGGGGTTCTTTGTATGGTTGAGCAGCCTGACCTTCAAATCACTCACGCACGGCCTGCTCCAAACGGCCTCTTCCGGATAAATGCTTTCCGAGGGGGTCGGCGTCACTGCCTCACATAGTAACTGAAGGAGTACTCCCCGCCCGTCGTCGCCTGCTCAGGCTCCGTCCTGCGCAGCTCCTTGAGCCTGACGGTCTCGACCGGCCGGTCCCCCAGGGCCTCCACGAGGCCCTGCATGTGCCCGTCGCCGACGACCGCGAGCACGTTCTCGTGCTGGGACGC
Organism: Thermoplasmatota archaeon; assembly: GCA_030836605.1. GTDB lineage: Archaea > Thermoplasmatota > Thermoplasmata > UBA10834 > UBA10834 > UBA9653. The sequence continues at coordinate 5,614 of JAUPMC010000034.1, forward strand.
TATGGCCGCTATCCTGGCGGCCATGTGCTTGTTCCTGTCATCTATGAGGACCCTCTTGACGCTCGGAAAATCGGCCCCGAGGGTCTCGAGATACTCCACGTCCTGCTCCTCGTACCTGGCCAACTCCGCCTCGACCTTCTCCTTCGAGGCGACCAGGCCCACGAGCGACCCGAACATGAGCTCGACCTTCTCCTTGAGGGTCATCACCTTCCAGAGCTTCCCGAAGACCATGGCGGCGTCCATGTCTATGAGCGCCACCTTGGCGCCTATCTCCCGCGCGGCGGAGGCGGCCGCGAGCATCTCGGCGCCCGCCTCGGAGCCGAATTTCGAGGCCATGCGGCGCTGAATCCGCGCGAGGAGCATGTACTGGACAGGGACGCGCCCGACCCTCCCCTTCTCGCGGTTCAGGAGCGCGCTGTACCTCGCGGAGTCGAGCTCGAGGCAGACGACCTCCGGGCGGCGGGAGAGTATCATCGCCCGGACCTGCTCGGATATGACGAACACGTGGCCGACGCCAACGAGGGTGATCATGACGGCCGGCCATCGTGGGATGCGTTTAATAACCCTTCGTGCGATGGCCGGACCGTGCCCAAGCTGGTAGCGTTCGACATGGACGGGGTGCTCGTCGACATCGTGAGTTCGTGGGTCCACGTGCACCAGCGGTTCGGAGTGAACAACGACCACTCGCTGGCCGCGTACCTCCGGGGGGAGATCGACGACCAGGAGTTCATCAGGCGGGACATCGCCCTCTGGAAGTCGGCGGACCCCGGCGTGACCGCGGCCAAGATTCGGTCCATGCTGGCGGACGCGCCCATCATGAACGGCGCGGCCGAGCTCATGGCCGGTCTGAGGCACATGGGCTGCAAGACCGTGATCGTCTCCGCCGGGATAGACCTCCTGTCCGAGAGGGTCGCCGAGGAGCTCGGGATGGACCTCCAGTTCGCCAACGGGATGCGCACTCACGATGACGGCCGACTGTCAGGCGAGGGGATATTCAGGGTCATGCTCACGGACAAGGGACGCACGGTCGCGGAGGCGGCCGAGATGTTCGGCGTGGGCCCGGACGACATCGTGAGCGTCGGGAATTCCAGGTACGATGTCTCGATGTTCGAGCGCTCCGCGCTCGGGATAGCCTTCTGCCCCGAGGACGAGGATGTCAGGGGAGCGGCGGACATCGTCGTGGACGAGAAGGACCTGAGGAAACTGCTCGAGCACATCTGTCGGCCCTAGTAGCCGTGCTCGCCTATGAGAGGGACGAAGACGCACCCGCCCAGGTCGTGGGTCCTGTAGTCGTCGCCCTTGCGCTCGACCTTGACCAGCTCCTGGAACATCCTGCCCCCGACGGGCACGATCATCACGCCGCCGTCCTTGAGCTGCGCTTTCAGGGGCCCGGGGACCGACGGCGCGCCGCACGCGACGAATATCCTGTCGAAGGGCGCCTCCTCGGGCAGGCCGATTGAGCCGTCGCTCAGGACGACGGTCACTGAGCCCGAATAGCCCGTCCTCGAGATGTTCTCCCGGGCGGACTCGGCGAGCTCCTCTATCCTCTCCACTGTGAACACGTGTCCCTCCGGGGACACGAGCTCGGCGGCGACGGCCGCGTGGTACCCCGACCCGCCCCCGACCTCGAGCACCTTGTGGCCCGGCCTCAGGTCGAGGGCCTCGGACATCATGGCGACCATGTGCGGGGCCGATATCGTCTGGCCGGAGCCTATCGGCAAGGGCGTGTCCACATACGCCTCGCCCCTCAGGCCCCCGGGGACGAACTCCTCCCTCGGGACCTTCCTGAGGGCGGCGGCGACCTCGGGCTTGGACACGTAGCCGCGCTTGAGCAGGTTGCTCACGAGCTCGGACCGCGCCTTTGAGAAGTCGGTCACGAAGATAAAACCGGACCGCGGCGGCATCAATCTTTCGGGCGGGCGCCGTGTTGGAGGGTCTTCCGCACGACCGCGCCGTACACACGCACGACGTCCCTCGCGAGCGCGGAGCCGGTCCTGATGGTCCGCTCCTCGATCCTGATGGAGTGTATCGCGACCTGCTTCTTGTTCAGCTCCAGGATGTCGCCTATGAAGAACTCCTCGTCTGGCACGGCCATGACGAAGTCGGAGAACGTGCGGCCGTGGTTGTTCACAGAGAACGGTATCTTGAGCTTGTCGAACCTCTTGGCCCAGACGGTGTCTATCTTGCTCGCCTTGCACGACTTGACCCTCGCGCCTTTCGACTCGATCGATGTCACGAGCGTGGGCATCTCCCCGCACATGACCTCGTCCCCAACCGAGAGCACCTCGTCCGGACCGAGGACTATCTTCCCTCTGGAGGATTCCTGGAGCCAGCTCAGGACTATGGGTATCTCCACCGGCTTCGGTGTCTTGACGGTCACGTGGTGCACGTGTCCGCAGTCCTTGCACTTGACGGTCGAGTCGAGCACGGACACAGACTTCCCGCCCAACTTGCCCGATAGGACCTCGTGGAGCGTCTCCGCCTTGCACTGAGGGCACTCCACCAACACAGACGCGGGTACTGTCATCGGCTCACTCCATATCACTTCTCCGACTTACTTCTTTCCGATGACTACAAAAGGTGGGTCGTGGCCCGGGACGACGGTCTGGGCCCATCCGAGTATCATATCCATGCTCCTGACAGCCAGCGCGCGGTCGAAATGCACCGACGGGGGGGTGCGCGAGTCGTAGTTCGCCTTCGTCGGGATGGCATCCCCGCATATCGCGTACCGTCGGTCGGACTCCACGAACACGGACATGCTGCCTCTGGTGTGCCCCGGGGTGTGCACGAGGCGGACGCCGGGGGCGAGCCGCGCCTCGCCATGGACCTTGTGGGTGCCGACCGGTGGGTCCTCGAGGCTGTGCGCGTGGAAGACCGCGTCCGGGAACATGTCGTCGCACCCGCAATGGTCCACGTGCAGATGAGTGCTCACAACGTGCCTCACATCCTCAGGCCGCACGCCGGCCTCCGAGAGGGCTCTGGAGAGGTCGTCCGCGCGCGATGCCGAGCCCGTGTCTACGAGCACGGGACCGATGTCCGTGTCGGCCAAGGTGACAGTGGATGACGCGTACGCGATGGCCTCCCCGCGTCTGACAATACTGCCAGCGCACAGGACCCGCACCGTCGGCAGGCGGGTCAGAGCTCGTGCCCCCGGTCGCACACGACGCCTTCCCTCCGCGCCTTCAGCCTCGCGCCGCACTGAGGGCACTTCGCGCTCGATAGGAAGTGTTCGATCCACGCGCTCCGGACATCCGGTATCTCCTCCTCCTCAATCCTGCGCATGATCGACTTGAGCTCAGGGGTGGTCGCCAGCCTCTTGAGCGCGGACTGCGAGGCCATCTTCCTCACCCGCTTGTGGAGCGGGAGCCGGACCACGAGGGGCGCGAGCAC
>JAUPMC010000035.1 GCA_030836605.1 Thermoplasmatota archaeon
ACCACCTACATATTCCTGAGCGCTGAGACAAGCTTCGACTTCATTGGTGGCATGGCGTCCAACGTCGAGAGCAGCGAAGGCATCACCGCGATGACTGACGCATTCGGCGCTGGACGAATCATGCCGACCCAGATAGTGGTGGTCTTCGACGCCCCTGTGTACTCCGAAGGCAACTTCAGCCTGGACATACTCGAGACGGTGGACGACATCACCGCAACCATAGCCGCGGCCGATAACGTGAGACAGGTCACCGGGGTGACCAACCCCAACGGAGACCGTATCGACTTCGTCAACCTGAGCGTGATGGCGCCTGAAATCAGGGCGAGCTACGAGGCGATGATGCTCGGACTAGTCGGCGTCGACGGCCGCACTGTCCTGTTCACCGTCGTACTGGACGCGGGGCCGATGACACCTGAATCGCTCGACACCGTTGGAGTGCTGAGGGACGACCTCGCGGCATTGAAGGCCTCAGGTGGGGAGGGCGCCTCCGCGCAGATGTATGTCGGCGGCTCGTCGGCGGTCATATACGACCTCAAGAACGACCTGGACCGGCAGTTCGACACGATGGAGATCATCGTCGTGATAGGCATATTCATCGTCCTCCTGATCGTCCTTAGGGCCGTCCTGCTGTCCCTGTTCGCGGTCGTGTCCATCATACTCAGCATCACATGGGCGTTCGCCGCGACCGTGGGCCTGTTCGGCTACGCTCTCGGCGAGCCTATACTGTGGATCATCCCACTCATCCTGTTCATCATGCTGATGGGGATAGGGATGGACTACAACGTGTTCATCCTCACGAGGATAAGGGAGGAGAAGCACAAGGGGAAGAGCGACAGGGACGCCATCGTGGAGTCCCTTGACTGGACGGGCGGGATCATAACCGCGCTCGCGATAATCATGGGCACCGCGTTCAGCATGATGATGATCTCGAACACGATGATGTTGAAGGAGATCGGGTTCGCGCTCGCGTTCGCCATCATCCTCGACGCCATGGTCGTCCGGACATACATCGTCCCGGCCATGATGACCCTGCTGGGCAAGTGGGGATGGTGGGCGCCCGGGCCCCTGCAGAGGGAGAAGAACGGGACCAAAGGGAACTCGGGCCGCGCCGAATGACGCGAAAGAGATTCAAGCAGGGTCTGCGTTCCATGTCCGGACATGCTAGTCGATGACATCAACAGGGCCGTGGAGGAGTCCGCCAACAGGCTGCTCCAGAGCTCGTCCCCATCCGTCAGGTTCTGGACCCTGAAAGACATATTGGGCAGTGACCGGGAGGACACAATCGTCCAACGAGTCCTGGAAGAGTGTGCGAAGTACCCCCCCAGGCAGCAACTCCTCCGGAAGATCGGCCCGGACGGCGCATGGCCCGTCCCAAAGTCGACCGAGACGGGGAACTCCTCGTATCCCCACGAGCAGGGGTATGTCGTCCATATGACCATGCTCAAGAACCTGCTCAGACTGCTGCACTTCGTCACCGATCCCGGGGACCCGCGAGTGGACAGGTCGCTCGAGAGGCTCCTCAGCTGGCAGACAACTGAGGGGTACATCCAGGGACCCGTCGTGAACGGCCTCCCCCAACCTCACCACAACGGGCACGCCCTCTACCTCCTGGTCGGGTTCTTCGCCGCCGAAGACCCGAGGCTGAACAGACTCGCGAAGTGGCTCATGTCGATCCAGAGGAAGGACGGCGGTTGGAACATGCCTTACATCCAGGATGTCAGGTACCTTCCACAGTACAAAAACCTCAGCATGAGCGAGTTCATCGAGCTGATGCAGACCAAGGAGAAGGAAAAGCACGACCCCAGGAGGATGCAGGAAGTCCCGAGCTGTCACTGGACGACAGCGATGGTGCTCTGGGGCCTGAATGAGATGCTCTGGACGAGGCGTTCGAAGTGCGTCGGGAGGGGCGCGGACTTCCTACTCGGCAGGTTCTTCCAGAAGAACCCTCACCCCAACTTCTTCGAGAGCGAGAGGAACTGGCTGGCCTTCAAGTACCCGCACAACAAGTGCAGCGGGCTGGCCGCGCTGGACGTGCTCACGAAGGCGGGGAAGGGACCGGACGACCCGAGGATGGAGAAGCCGATCCGGTGGCTGTTGTCCTCACGGCAGAGGGATGGGTTCTGGAGCGAATCCGACAGGCCGCACACGGAGACGGGCCAATGGATCACGTTGACCGCCCTATGGGTCCTCAGCCAATACGCCCGAAAACTGTGAGGCGCATGGCGGCGGGACCTTAATTCCTCTTGTCGACCACATCTTCTTCCTTCATCGTGTCCATCTAGAGAACCCCACTGGCAGGAAGGGGCAACTGGTCGACTCACTGCCCTTCAGCGAGGTTGATGGCGATCTCAGCTATGTCAGAGGAGTATCCTCCAGTCCTCTCGATGCTCTCAATCACGAATGCGAGCCCGACCGCCACTCTCCCCCGCTTCTTCATCGTCTCGTCGAGGAACGCATCCGCCTTCACCAACAGGACAGATGTTCTCTCAATGCAGTTGTTCGCAAGCGAAGAATCTCTCTTGAACAACGCCTCGACGCTGCGGTCCAGAATCGAAACTGCCTCTTCGCCCAACTGTTCAAGCGCCCTCATTGTGTCGCCGTCAACCCTGGAATCGCCGAGTAGGCCCACGCTCCTGGCGATTCTAGTCGCGTGATCCGCGATTCTCTCCAGCGCCTTCGATGCTAGAAGCATCGAGTCCGACTCGAGCCATGTCGTCTTCATCTTCGCGGCAAAGGAGATGTTCCGCCTCATCATCGCATGCTGCTTCTCAACGAACCAGTGCAGGCGGTCCACTTCGTCGTCGCGAGAGACCACCTCGTCAGCCATCCCTTTGTCGAGTTCCTTGACTGCCCTGACCGATTCCTCGAGCATGTTCTTCGCCATCAGGTGCATCCTGCGCACGACCTTCCTCATGTCCAAGTCGGCATGGTCCGCGACATCCTGAAGGACGATAAGGTTGGCACTCTCCTCGACTATCTCCGGGCCTATGACACGCCTGGCGAAGTCCTGGACAGCCCTTCTCAACTCGAACGGAATCCGGCCCTTGCTGCGTATCTCGATGACGTCATACCCTGTGACGTATGATCCAACAAGCTGACGGAGGAGAGTCTTTGATTCTGTTGCCGCAGTCACTTCCACGGTCTTCACCAGTTTCTCCGACTCCCGTGGGAGATGGGGGTCGACCGTAAGCGTGCCATCCCCGGTTACGCTCAGGGCTACTTGGTCGCCCTTCTTCAACCCGCTTGTCTGGACCCATCTCTTGGGGAGAGACACCACATAGGTGGAGCCGCCAGTCTTCTGTATCTTCCTTGTCTCCATGTGAACCCCTCGACCCTGAGCGCTCTTCGGTTTGTCTCAATACTCTGCGTGGGTTTCAGTCTTGTGTATGAGTTCTATATATATCTATATATTCGCCTGCGTGACACACTATGACAGCCCGTTCTACGCTGAGAGTGCTCTTCTGCCCCTACCTCCACTCTCCGGGTGAAGAGAGATGAAACTAATGGAGACGGAACCAGTGATAGACCAGCAGGCGCAGATGGACATGGAAGACAGGAAGCTCTTCGACGAAGCCCCCGAGGACCTTTCCGCCGAGCTGCAATCGAAGTGACTAGATAGACTTGAGACTGAGAGTGGTTAGAACATGAACGAGATTGAGAAAGACTTCAGCCAAGAAGACGGAAAGTCGGTCGTGATGCCGCACAAGGGCGGCACCAGAACAGTGTACATCGTCGTCGCAATCGCAGTCGCAGCGGCAATCATAATCGCCGCCTTCGCGACAGGCATCCTATCGACTGGGTCGAAAGAGAGCGTCACGCTCACGGGCGCGGGTGCGACATTCCCGATGCCACTCATTCTGAAGTGGGCCGACGAGTACTACAATGTCACCGATGGGGCTGCCAGGATCAACTACGGCGGTGGTGGCAGCGGGGCAGGCATCACGCAGATCAAAGAGAAGCAGGTGGACTTCGCCGGGACCGATGCGCCGCTGAGCGCGGCGGATTCGTCATCCTACGGCCTCGTCCATATACCAGAGACTCTTGGGGCCGTTGTCGTCGCATTCAACCTCCCCGGTGTCCCCTCCCTGAGACTTGATGGCGACACCACCGCAAAGATATTCATGAAGAACATCACGAATTGGGACGACCCGGCGATAGCAGCGCTCAACCCTGGCACGGCACTCCCCGACGAATCCATCGCGACCGTCGTCCGGTCAGACTCCTCGGGGACCACATTCGTGTTCACTGGATACCTAGCCATCGTCAGTCCCACCTTCGAGGAGCTGTACGGGCAGGGCAAGACAATAGCATGGCCGAACGGAACGCTCGCACAGTCCGGCAACTCAGGCGTCGCTCAAGCCGTCCAGGGCACGGACTTCGCAATCGGGTACATTGAGCTCGCGTACGCGCTCGAGAACGACATCTCATTCGCCCAGATGAAGA
>JAUPMC010000036.1 GCA_030836605.1 Thermoplasmatota archaeon
GAGTATCTCGGGCCTGGTCGTGTACTCGAGGTCGTCGGGGGCCACGATGCCAGGCATGAACGGTCCGTGGCCGCGCATGTACATCGACATCTCCATGGCCTTGTGCCTGACGACGTCCCACTCGTGGCCCGCGAAGTAGTCTATCGGGGTGTGCTCCCCCGGCTTCAGCCCGGGCATCTCGGCGCCCTGTATCCTGCCGTTGTTGATCTGTATGCCCAGCGAGCAGACCCTCGGTGGGCCGTCGTGGTATGTCGGGTCGGACTCGGCGACGCTGCAGGGGTACCATGCCCCGTAGTGCGACCCCCTCATCCATCCGGCGACGAGCGCGGGGAACGCGAACGGCTGCAGGACCTCCCCGACCGCTGGCAGGCCGGACTGGCACCTGACGAGCATGACGGGGTCGTCCTTGCCCACGTACTTCCCCGCGAGCATGTTGAGCTTCTCCGTGGACACGACCGCGGAGACGCCGATGTCCCTGTGCATGACCCTCTTGACGGCGAACCTCGTGGTGTCCCCGAGGAGCGCCAGGATGTCGTACATCTCGGCCGGGGAGCTCATGACGACGCTCTTGTGGTCGACGACGTCGACGACCTCGAGGTCGTACCCTATGTGGGCCCTCGGGTCTATGACGAGCCCGGTGGTCGTGAACGGGTCCATGAATATCCTGGAGATCGGGAGCGAGTAGGCGGACGGGCCGCACTTGTCGGCCATGAACACCAGCATCGGCTCGGTCGGACGCTCGACGAACTCCATCTCGGCAGCTCCGGGGCCCTGGCCGCGCACGTTGCCTGAGAAGGCGTCCGAGAGCAGGTCCTGGCCCGCCGCGTACAGGTGCATCTTCTTGGCCTCCTGGGCAGCGCTCATGAACGCGTTCCAGGCGACCCTGTGGACCTCCTTGTGGTTCTCGCCGTTCCTGTGGGTCATCAGGAGCTGCATGTCGTCCCCGCACCGGGTGATGTAGTAGTCCACCAGCAGGCCGTCCAGCACGGCCCTCGCGAGGGCGTCGCCAGCGACCTGCATCATCCTCGTGTGTGGGCGGGAGTGTCCGGCTATCGATCCTACGTCGGCCTTTATCAGAGAAACCGTGATCTTCTCGGGCATCTGCTCTTCCTCCGCGACAACTATGGTCTCGCTCGGTACGTCGGGAAAAGAGGCTAGGCATATATTAACCGTTTCTCGGGCCCCGGAGGCCTCTCCCGCCGGCCCGGACGGGTCAGAGCCCCTCCCGGGTCGTCCCCCCACATTATCGGCGCGCGACGACGGGAAGACACGTTTTAAGTAGTCTGGGGGCGCATACGCCGAACGGGTATCAGCGGACGTCGGGTGGCGCCTCGCTGGATAGACGGGGATTTCCCCTTGACGAAAGACGTCGTACTCAGGGTCCTCAACAAGAGGAGGGCCGAGATAAGGGACAGGTGGGCCAAGGAGGTGGTCTCGTCGAGCCCGAGATACGCCGACCTGCCGGAGGAGGAGGTCCTCCTGTCCGTGGACCAGATGATGTCCGGCCTCGGGGCGGCCGTGTCCGACGGCGACTACTCCATTCTGTTCGAGTTCCTGAACAGGGTGGTGGCCCTCAGGAGCTCCATGGGGTTCAAGCTCTCGGAGGTCCAGAGGGTCGTCAACATAGGCACCAACATAATGATTGACGAGCTGAAGACCGAGTGCGAAGTCGACGACCGGGACGAGTGCTTCATAGCGATGAGGAAGGTCCTGGACGTGATGTACTGGGCGGCGATGAACCTCGGGGACACCTTCGAGGATATACGGGGCAAGGAGTTCACGGCCGGCACGCTCGTGGCCCTGGGGGCGGCCCACGAGGACATGGACGAGCGGGAGGTGCTGAGGAAGTCCCTGGAGCTCGCCATGAGCCTCATGCGCTGTTCCCACGGCGCGATATCGATGCACCACCTCGGGGGGTGCGCGGTCGTCATCTCGAACGGGCAGCGGCACGCCGAGGAGCTCTTCACCAGGCTGAGCGGAAGGGTGACGAGGGCCGAGAAGACGGTCATGCTGCACGGCGAGGAGATATCCAACATGATACACCTCGACCCGCACCGGAAGGAGACGCTCCTGGCGTGCGCCGCGGGCATCCCGATACGGGCGAGGGGGAGGCAGCTGGGCGCCCTGCTGCTGGGCTCCACCTCCCCGAGGTCGCTGTCCTCGCACGAGGCGGGGTTCCTCGAAGCGGTCGCGAGCCAGATAGGGCTGGCGTGCGACAACGCTAGGATGATCGCGCAGATCAAGGGCCGGGAGAAGTTCGTCCGGAAGGAGCACGACGAGATACTCACCGTCATGAACGAGCTCGGGGCGATGGTGTACGTCGCCGACATGGACACATACGAGCTGCTCGCCGCGAACAAGTCGATTACCGAGGCGTTCGGGAAGGACATCATCGGCAAGGTATGCTACGAGGTCCTGCAGAGCGACCAGGACGGACCGTGCTCGTTCTGCACGAACCATCGCCTCGTGAGGGACGGGAAGCCCACCGAGCCGTACGTGTGGAAGTTCCAGAACACACGCACGGGCAGATGGTACCAGTGCCTCGACCGGGCGGTCGAGTGGCCGGACGGGAGGCTGGTGAGGCTGGAGATCGCCCTGGACATCACGGACCTGGAGCGGACCAAGGAGCGCCTGGAGGAGATGGGCTCGGTGCTCGAGCTGTACAACGACCTCCTCGTGCACGACGTCGGCAACTACGCGGGCGCCGCGAAGGCCTTCGTCCAGCTCATGGCCGACCGTGACACGCCCGAGGCCAAGAAGGAGGACATGGCGAAGAGCGCCCTCGCGCAGCTGCGGAGGATCGACACCCTCGTGGACCGCATATCGAAGCTGACAAAGGCCCAGGCACGCGGCCGGGACAGCATGGTCGAGTGCGACCTCGGGAGCGTCCTGGACGACGCCATCGGGGGCGTCACGGCGACCGTCGAAGGCGCCGCGGTGGAGCTCAGGAAGGAGTACGACAGGGAAGGGCACAAGGTCATGCTCGGGGAGTTCGCGTACGACATATTCGCGAACCTGCTCGGGAACGCCGTGAAGTACGGCGCGGGCAAGCCCGTGACCGTCAGGGTCTCAGACACGGCCTTGGGCGGCGCCCCGGCCTGGAAGGTCTCTGTCATCGACGAGGGGCCGGGGGTGCCCCCGGACAAGAAGAACCTGATATTCCTACGGTACAAACGGCTCACCACGCTGAGCCAGCTCAAGGGACAGGGGCTCGGGCTGACAATCGTCAAGACGCTCGCGGAGGCGTACGGCGGCGAGGCCGGGCTCGAGGACCGCGTCCCGGGAGACCACACCAAGGGCTCGGTCTTCTCGGTGACCTTCCCCAAGGCGGGCCCCGATTCGTCCCGATGACCGCGGAGAAATTCCGGGGTCGGTAGCAAAGGCTTAAACTGACAAAGCTCACTCTTCGTCACAGGTTGAGAATCCGATGGGTACCGTGGATGACCTGCGACCAATCTTCTCGCCCAAGTCGATCGCAGTCGTAGGCGCGTCCAGGAGCCCGATGAAGATAGGGTATGAGATACTCCAGAACATACTCGTCCACGGCTACAAGGGCAAGGTCTACCCGATCAACCCCGAGAGCCCGGAGATCATGGGCCTCAGAGCGCTCCCGAGCGTCCTGGCCGTGAAGGAGGACATCGACCTGGCGATCATAGCGGTCCCGGCGGAGTTCGTGCCCAAGGTCATGACCGAGTGCGCCAGGAAGAAGGTGAAGGGCGCGATCGTCATATCCGCGGGGTTCGGCGAGACCGGCGAGAAAGGCAAGGCGCTGGAGGACGAGGTCCTGCAGATCGCCCGGGCGGGCGGTATCCGGCTGGTCGGGCCCAACACGCTCGGCTACAAGGACCCGGTCGACAACCTGGATGCGGCGTTCGTCTTCGGGATGCCCCAGAGGGGAGAGATAGCGCTCATCAGCCAGAGCGGCGCGCTCTGCGTTGGCATGGTGTACTACGCGAACGGCGAGCACATCGGCCTATCCAGGGTCATAAGCGTCGGGAACAAGGCGGACGTCGACGACGCCGACCTCATCGAATACCTGGACCAGGACTCCGCGACCAAGATCATCGCGATGTACATCGAGGGGATCAAGGACGGCAAGAAGTTCCTCTCCGCCGCGAAGAAGTGCGGCAAGCCCATCGTGGCCATCAAGGCGGGCAGGACCGCGGCGGGCTCGGCGGCGGCTTCGACCCACACGGGCTCCCTGAGCGGCTCCGACGCCGTCTACGACTCCGCGTTCAAGCAGGTCCACATTCAGAGGGCGTACGACGTCGGCGAGCTCTTCGACTTCGCGAGGGCGCTCGCGTACCAGCCCCCGGCGAACAGCAACAGGGTCGGGATAATATCCAACGGCGGCGGAGCCGGGATAATGACCGCCGACTGGTGCGAGTCCCTCGGCCTCAAGGTCACGAACATCACCAAGAAGACCGCGGACGCCCTGAAGCCCCATCTGCCGGGCATCACGACGGCCAGGAACCCCCTGGACGTCACCGGGGACGCGAGGTTCCACAGGTACCACGCGACCGGGAGCATAATGCTCTCGGACCCGAACGTCGATTCGCTCATCATGGTCTGCGTCCACGCGGGGATAGCCCGGCCGAGGGAGTTCGTCGGCGCCGTCATCAAGCTCGTCGAGGAGAAGCGCAACCTGAACAAACCCATAGTGGCGTGCTGGGTCGGCGGGCCCGAGATAGACGAGGTCGTCCAGGACCTCAGGGTCAAGAACATACCCGTGTACCCGTCCGCGATGAGGGCGGCCAAGGCCGTCCGGTGCCTCTACGACGAGGGGCGGCGGCTCGACGCGATCGGGAAGAAGAAGCCAGCGAAGGCACCCGCCCCGCGCGAGCAGTGCGCCCCACAGGCCAACTCGGCGGCTAGGTAAGCGCTTATAAGGCGGTCCGCCATTGCCCCGGCCGATGGCCGGCCCTGGCATATCGTGGAAGGTTTCTGCCTCGGCGCTCTCCGCGGTCGCGCTCTGGGGGCTCGCCTTCCCGCTCATTCAGACAGGCCTCGAGGACTTCTCGCCGGTCATACTCGGCTTCCTGAGGTTCGGCGTCGCGGCCGTGGTCATGGCCGTCGTCATACTCATCCGCTACCCGGTCCCGGAGGTCGCGGCCACCGTGAGGCGCGAGTGGAAGCCGATGATGCTCATGGGGCTGCTGTACGTGGCCGTGCCCAACATCGCCCAGAACATCGGGTTGGGGTACGGCACATCGTCCGTCGCATCGGTCATACAGTCCTCGGGGCCCGTCATGACCCTCCTCTTCGCCGCGCTCCTGCTGAAGGAGAGGATAACGCCCCTGAAGGGGGTCGGGACGGTGGTAGCCATGACGGGCACGGTCATGCTCGTCGCCAGCGGCGGCCTGTCGCTCGACGACGACGGGTTCGTCTCCAACATCCTGATACTCATATCCGCGGCGTCCTACGGGCTCGCCTGGGTCACCGCTAAGCGGATGCTCGACAGGAGCCCACCGCTCATCATCATAGGCTTCTCGATCATCTTCGGCACGGCCATGCTCGCCCTCAGCGTGCCGCTGGAGCAGGAGCCGATGGCTGTGTTCGACACATTGTCGGTGGCCAACATCCTCGTCCTCGGGGTCTTCTGCGCCGCGCTCTCCTCCGTGCTGTACCTCGGCAGCCTGGAGCACGCGGAGGTCTCGAAGCTGGCGTTCTTCATCTACCTGATGCCCGTGTTCGCGTCCGCATTCGCCTGGGCGATAAGGGGCGAGGGCGTCGAGCCGTGGACCGCGGTGTGCGGCGGCGTGATCGTCATGGGCATCGCCATCGCGACGAGGAAGGCGGGCTAGATCCCCAGGAGCGGCTCATCGGGGGCCCGGCTCGGGCCCTCATCGCCGCTTATCTCGCCGTTCATGACCGCCTTGTTGTAGAAGTACCTGAAGCCGATCGGCGCCAGCATCGTCGATATGAAGGCCATCACGACCAGCACCGAGAAGAGGTCCCTGCCGATCATGCCGCTCTCGAAAGCCAATTGCGCGAAGACCAGCTCCATCGCGCCCTTGCCCATCATCATCGAGCCGATCGCGAACGACTCGTTCCTACCGGACCCGGACAGGCGCATCGGGATGTAGGAGCCGACCGTCTTCGCGAACAGGGCGACCACGGTGAGGGCCACGAGGAGCCAGATGGACCCCCAGACCTCGCCGAAGTCCACTGAGAACCCTATCAGGACGAAGAAGATGGGGGCGAGGAACCCGAGCGTCACGCCCGAGAGGATGCCCTCGACCCTCGCCCAGGTCCTGAGACCCTTCCCCGTCTCCCTCAGGAGCATGCCCGCAACGAACGCCCCTATGAACGACGGCAGGCCCATCTGCTCCGCGAGCACCGCGAAGCATATCGCGATGATCACCGCGACGGCGAAGGCCGCCTCGCCGGTCTGCATCCTGGCCAACAGCGAGTACACCCTGGGCACCAGGTAGCGCCCGACCAGGAAGGTCGCCGCGAAGAAGACGACGAAGCCGACCGCGACGAGCGCGACCTCCCCGTAGCCGGAGTAGCCGTCGCCGTCCCCGAGGATGACGCCCATGGCGAACAGCAGGCCGAGGTCCGTGATCAGGGACGCGCTCACGATGACCGAGCCGGTCTTCGTGCGCAGGACGCCCATGTCCTTCAATATGCGGATGGTGACCGGGAGGGCCGTCACGGACACGGCCAGGGAGACGAACAGGAGCGTCGTCCCCTCGAGGCCGAACGCGGCGCGGCCGACGACCAGGCCGAGGGTGAGCGGGACCCCGACGCCCACGGCCGCGAGGGCCACCCCGCGGCGCATGTGGGCGAACATGGTCTGGGACGAGAACTCCATGCCCACGTAGAGCATGAAGAACATGATGCCGAGGTCGGCCAGGTCGGTGATGAACTTCTCCGTGTACATCCCGTCGAGCCAAGGCACGACCGCGCCGAGGACGAACGGGCCCAGGAGTATCCCGCCGAGAAGCTCGCCGAGTATGGGCGGCTCGTTCATCCGGGACACCACCTCGCCGAGCATCCTGGCTACCGCGATTATGAGGAGGACGTATACGAGGATCGACAGTTCCATATGCCCACTGCGTCTCGAATCTGTAGAGCGGACATGTATTCATTATGATTCCGTCGGGTCAGGCCGGCCCTTGGTCAGGGGCCCGAGGAAAAGGTAAAGTATGCGTCGACGGGTTACGCTCGACGGTGTATTCTCTTGCCCTCATGGCAACACATCACATACTCCGACGAGATAACCCCTGAGATGTTCGGGAAGGAGGTCACGGTAGGCGGCTGGGTCCAGGATGTCAGGAACCTGGGCGGGATATCCTTCCTTCAGCTGAGGGACTCCAGAGGAGTCATCCAGATCACGACCCTCAAGAAGAGGAGCATGGAGCTCTTCGACCTCGTCGCGTCCATCCCCAGGGAGTCGGTCGTCCTGGTCACGGGCGAGGCGAAACAGAGCAAGGAGGCCCGCGCGGGGTTCGAGGTCCTGCCATCCAGGATCGACATCCTGAACAAGGCGGAGACGCCCCTGCCCCTGGGCGTCGTGGACAAGGTCGGGGCGGACCTGGACACGCGCCTGAACAACCGGTTCATGGACCTGAGGAAGGAGGAGGTCAGGGCGACCTTCAGGATCAAGTCCATCACGCTCCAGGGCATCAGGGGGTACCTGTCGGCCCAGGGGTTCACGGAGGTCAGCACCCCGAAGATCGTTGCCGCTGGCGCCGAGGGCGGGTCGACCCTGTTCCAGGTGCGATACTTCGACAGGAACGCCTACCTGGCCCAGAGCCCGCAGCTCTACAAGCAGAACCTGATGGCGACCGGGCTCGACAGGATATTCGAGATCGCCCCGGCGTTCAGGGCCGAGGCGTCGGATACGATAAGGCACATCGCGGAGTTCGCGTCGCTCGACGTCGAGCTCGCGTTCATCAAGTCCTCCGAGGACGTCATGGAGGTCGCCGAGGGGATCGTGGTCAACAGCCTCAATCACGTGCGCGAGCACGCGAAGGCGGAGCTGAAGGCCCTGGGCGTCGAACTAGGCGAGCCGCTCACGCCCTTCCCGCGCGTCAAGTACGCGGACGCGGTCGAGATGGTCCGGTCGAAGGGCATGAAGCTCGAGCACGGGGAGGACCTCGGGACCGAGGGCGAGAAGCTCCTCGGGGATGTGATGATGGCCGAGAAGAAAGCCGAACTTTATTTCATCACAGAGTTCCCGACATCACTTAAGAGAAGCACTTTCTACGCCAAGAGACGCGACGACGACCCCGAGCTGACCGGGTACTTCGACCTTGACTACAAGGGGCAGGAGATCGTGTCCGGCGGACAGAGGGAGCACAGGTACGACGTGCTCACCGAGCAGATGAGGGAGAACAACCTGAGCCTCGAGTCCTTCGAGTTCTACCTCAAGGCGTTCAGGTACGGCATGCCCCCGCACGGCGGCTTCGGGTTCGGGGTCGAGAGATACGTGCAGAAGATGCTCGGGCTGCCGAACATCAGGGAGGCGGTCCTATACCCAAGGGACAGGTCGAGGCTGACGCCGTGAAGGCGCCGAAGAAGATGCTGGTGGAGCTCCCCACGGCCGACGAGATAGACGAGCTGGCCGTGTCGACGCCCGGCCTCAGCGTCCGCAAGTTCGAGTACGACGCCGGTGGGGCTGCCGCGAACCTGGACTACGCCCCGTGCAAGGGCCAGGTCGTGCTCGTCATCAGGGGCGAGGCGGGCACCGCGTTGGTGAGGAGGAAGGGGGAGAAGGGCTGGTCCCTGCCCTCGGGCACCATCAACACGTTCGAGGACATCCCGCAGGCGGCCAAGCGGGTCGCCGCCGAGACGTGCGGGGTGCACCTGAGGAGCACGGACCTGGCGGCGATGTACGACGTCGTGCGGCACTACAAGGACGTGACGACCAAGAGGCTGCACATAGTGTACGCGGCCCTGACGGACGACGAGTGTTCCCACGGCGCCAAGTTCCACAAGGAGGTCCCGGCGTCGATGCTGCTCGACGAGCTGGACAGGACAGCGTTGGATGACTGCAGCCAGAAGCAATTATAACCCGGCAGCGTGATACATGCGCCGAAGGCGATGGGAAAGATTTTTGAGCGTGAGCTCAAGGGCATCCTGAGTGCCAACGAGGACGTGCTCTCGAGGGTGACGAAGACCTGCGACACGCAGGAGCGCGTAGGTTACCTCAGGATCCGGGAGAACCCATTCATGGTCATCAGGGCAGCGGGGTCGTTGGGCGTCGATCTCGTCGCGATAAGGGACGGCATGAGCTTCCCCATCGAGGTGAAGAGCTCCACCGCGGACGTCATGAGGTTCAGCAGGAGCGAGAAACTCATGATCCAGGCGGAGGACATGATCAGCGACTGCCAGAGAGTCAATCTCGTACCCTTGTACGCGTACAGGTTCAAGGGCCACAGAGGAGATGCCTGGAGGATGTTCACGTTGGACATGGGCGACCTGGACATGAACATCTATTCAGGGATCCCGAAGATCGTCTACGAGAGGCTTCCCAAGGTGAAGTTCTCAAAGACTGGGAACTTCATAATGAGGTGGAAGGACGGATGGCCGTTGAGCAAGTTCATCGACCTCACGACAGCACTGGCGGGTAAGAGATGCCAGACGGTCCGCTCCAACTTCGAGGCTGAGAACGAGAAACGGACCTGACAATAACCCGCGAGAACACGTTCATGGCAGAGGGCTCAACTCGATCTCGTGTCCGTTTCCGGCGAGGCGAACCTCCGTGTTCGCGGATTGTTTCTTATCCGAGGAGTGCGTTTTGCGTCAGGAGTGGTATTCTTGAGCAAGACGGAAGAGAACCTGAAGGCCGCGCTCGCTGGAGAGAGCGAGGCGAGGAACAAGTACAGGAAGTGGGCCGGCGCCGCCACCAAGGAGGGGCACCAGGCGATCGCGAAGATATTCGAGGAGACCGCAGAGAACGAGTACGAGCACGCAGCCATGATCATGAAGCTCCTCAAGATGGTCGGGACGACGGAGGAGAACCTCAAGAAGGCGGTCGAGGGGGAGACCTTCGAGTGGAGGAAGATGTACCCCGAGTTCGCCAAGGCAGCTAGGAAGGAGGGGCACAAGGAGGCCGCCGAGTTCTTCGAGCATGTCCAGGGCATCGAGCACCACCACGCGAAGAGGTACCAGCTCCTGCTCGACAGGCTCAAGGCCGGCTCGCTCTACAAGTCCGACGAGGAAGAGGTCTGGTTCTGCACGAACTGCGGGTACATGCACAAGGGCAAGGAGGCCCCGGACGAGTGCCCGAACTGCCAGCACCCGCGCGGGTACTTCAAGAGGATCTGCGACCTCGACTACGACGGGTTCGAGCTCTGAGAAAACGCGATGTGAGGCCGCACGGGCGGGTCAGCCCGTGCGGGCCTCGGTTCCTGTCGAGCGATTCAGCACTCATAGGGCTCATCACGGGTCCGAGGACCTCAGCTGACCCTCTTCTCATCACTCGCGTGCCATGGAAGGCGTTGCCAGTATTTTATTCCGCCCCGCGGGAGGCCGTGTGGCGCACGGGTTAAATATCCTCGGATGCCTGTCTTCGCCCAGTGACTCCGATCGACAACATCTGGGTGTTCTTCGGGATGGCCATAGTCATATCGTTCTCAGGTGTCATGATGCCGGGGCCCGTGCTCGCGGCGACCATAGCGAAAGGCTACAGGGACGAGAAGGCAGGCATCAAGATCGCCCTCGGCCACGGCCTGATAGAGTTCCCGCTCATGGCGCTCATAGTCCTCAGCCTGGGGTTCGTGTTCGAGGACGAACGCATCATGCTGGCCATAGGCCTCGTCGGGGGCGCGCTGCTCGTGTTCATGGGCGTGAAGATGGTGCTCGAGAGGGAGCGGATAGCCGTGACCGGCAAGGACTCGCTCCCCGAGAGCGCCTTCGTGGCCGGGGCGTTGACGACCTCCGCCAACCCCTACTTCTTCCTATGGTGGGCGACCGTCGGCGCCTTCCTGATCATAAACGCCCAGGAGTTCGGGCTCATCGTCGTCCTCGCGTTCGCCGTGGTCCACTGGAGCTGCGACCTCGCCTGGTACGCGTTCGCCTCGTTCGCCGTGTTCAGGAGCAGGCACCTGTGGACCCCGCTGGTCCACCAGATAGTCTTCGGGACGTGCGGGGCCCTGATGGTCCTGTTCGGCGTGTACTTCATCGCGGGCCCGCTCACGGACGTGGACTGGTGACGGGCGGGCTCAGCGGCCGGCCCGCAGCATCCTCTCGAGCGGCAGCCGCGCCTTCTTGATGATGTCGGCCGGCAGCTCTATCCTGTGCTGCGTCTTCACGAGCGAGTCGCGGACGTCCTCGAGGGTTATCTCGCGCATGTTCGGGCAAGTGGCGTTGGGCACCCCGTAGAACACCTTGCCAGGCGCCTCCTTGGCCAACCTGTGGAGCATGTTGGACTCGGTGCCGATGATGAACTCCCTCTTCGGGGACGCCTTGACGTGCTGGATGATGCCCTCGGTCGAGTAAGCGAGGCCGGCGTAGTCTATGACCTCGGGCGTGCACTCGGGGTGGACCAGTATCTCCGCCGCGGGGTGCTGCTCCTTCAGGCCCTCGAGGTCCTTGACCTTGATGCCCATGTGCGTCGGGCAGTAGCCGGGCCAGAAGACGATCTCCTTGTCCTTCACGTACCTCTGGACGTACAGGCCCAGGTTCGTGTCCGGTACGAATATGATCTTCGTGTCCGGGAGTGACTGGACGATCTTGACAGCGTTCGCCGACGTGCAGCAGATGTCGCTCTCGGCCTTCACCTCGGCACTGGTGTTCACGTAGGACACGACGGGCGCCCCCGGGTGCTCCGCCTTCAGCTCCCTGAGCCCCTTGACGTCGACCATGCCGGCCATGGGGCACTTGGACTTCAGGTTGGGGTGCAGGACGACCTTGTGAGGGTTGAGTATCTTCGCGGACTCGGCCATGAAGTCCACGCCGCAGAACACGATGACCTTGGCGCTCGTCTTGCTCGCCTGGACCGAGAGGCCGTACGAGTCCCCCAGGAAGTCCGAGACCTCCTGGACCTCCTTCCTCTGGTAGTTGTGGCCAAGTATGACAGCGTTCTTCCGTTCCTTCAGCCCGACTATCTCCATCTGAAGAGCGTCCATCGTCCCGGGCCGAGTTATCAAGACGCCCGTATTAATCCTTTGCAGCAGACACCGTATCTGAGGACCTGCCGGCGTTCCGGTCATTGTCAACGTTTCGCCGCCCCGACCGTGATTCTGACAACCGGACATCACCAGGGCCAGCCATACTGGTGGAGAATCCTGTTATGTCACGAACATTCAAATATCGTACGGCCAATGGCGCGGAACGAGCACGATGAGGACCGTAATAGACCTCAAGTACTGCAAGGGATGCAACATCTGCGTCTACATCTGCCCCAAGAAGTGCTATTCCAAGGGGGCGGACCTTTCCGAGCGAGGCTACTTCGCCGCCGTCGTCAGTTCCCCTGAGAGCTGCTACAACCACAAGCGTGAGGGGAAGCTCATCTGCGAGCTGTGCACGCTCAGCTGCCCGGACCAGGCCATATCCTGGAAGGCCGAGGAGGAGGAGAAGAAGTGACGCTCGCGCCGGGGGAGTACTTCGTCCAGGGGAACGAGGCGTGCACCGAGGCCTCGCTCGCGGCCGGCCTGAAGTTCTTCGCGGGTTACCCGATCACGCCGTCCACCGAGATAGCCGAGGGTCTGGCCAAGAAGCTGCCCGAGGCCGGGGGCGCGTTCCTCCAGATGGAGGACGAGATAGCCTGCATATCCGCGGTCATAGGCGCCTCGTGGGGAGGGGCGAAGTCCATGACGGCCACCTCTGGGCCAGGGTTCTCGCTCATGCAGGAGGCCATAGGGTACGCGGCCATGACGGAGACGCCAATCGTTATCGTGAACGTCATGAGGGGCGGGCCGTCGACCGGTCAGCCGACGAGGGC
>JAUPMC010000037.1 GCA_030836605.1 Thermoplasmatota archaeon
CAGATATCCATAGACAACGGCTACCCCGGGGACCCGTTCAACGACGGCGACTCCCTAGTGCTGGTGGACGCGTCGGGGAGGACGGTGGACGTCACCCCGACGCTGAGCGACTACGAGAACGACGAGAGGACCCAGCAGCACCAGGGAGTCGCCGTCGTTGAACGGGTCCCCGGGGTAGCCGTTGTCTATGGATGTCTGGGGGAAGGTGAAGACCATCAGCCCGTTCGCCGGGACCGACCCCGACAACGACATCTCGGCTCCTTCCCCGTGTGTGGTCCTTATGGCCCACCCGTCGACGCTCCTCGGCTCGGCCAGGGGGTTGTACAGTTCGACCCATTCCCTGCCGGAGTCGTCCCCCTTCGGGTTCGCCTCGAACTCGGTCACGACGACGTCCGTGGGGACCGGGGGAGAGTACTTGAGCCTCAGGCCCGCCTCCACGGACGCCTTCAGGCCCAGCATCGGGATCGGTATGTTCGACAGGAGCGCCCCGATCCCGGGGAGGTCGGCCGTGGACACCTCCGCGGACTCGTACGGTTCCGCCTCTGGCATGGCCATGTCCAGGGCCCATGTGTCGGTCCTGCAGTGCACCTCGACCAGCCTGCGCATGATGATCATCAGCGGGTCCACCTTGACCTCGACCGAGCCGGACTCGAACGTGAGGGTGCCGTTCACGACGACGTCGTGCCTCCCGTCCGAGAGCTTGGCTATCCTGAACCCGAACGCTATGCCTGGACCCAGCCGGTCCGTGCAAACGATTATGCGCACCAGGTCCTGGGACTTCTTGAACAACAGGTCCGGGAGGTTCGTCTGCACGATGAGCGTGAGGCCGTGCATGGACACCCTGAACTCGACGTTGCCCACGATGTCCACGAACGCGCTCACGGCCCTCGCGAGCGCCGAGTCCGCGAACTTCTGTATGTAGGTCTGCAGCGTCTCGACCATCGCCTGGACGCACCTGGTTATGGCCTCTACGACCCTCGTCGTGAACCTTGCCATCGTCTGGAAGGCGTCCTGCACGAAATGGTAGATGGCCTCGAGCCCGTCCTTGACCCACCCCAGCGCCGGCTCCAGCTTGTCCCACAGATAATCGCAGAACCTCGTGGCCGCGTCCAACGCGTCGGAGAGCGCCGTGTCCGTCGGGTTGTACTCGACGCCCTCGAGGGGCCACGCGGACTGAATCACGACCGGCAAGCAGAGTGATATCGAGATGGGGGTCTCGACCGTCGGCTCCTGTTCGAGCGCGGACACGAGATAGGTGTCCGAGGCGGCCGCTCTCACCTGCACCAACCCCTTCACGGACACGATCCACTGGGTCGAGTACGGGGTCGCGGACGAGTTCGTCAAGGACGTGAGGTGCGTGTTCGGGTACCCCTCATCGGACCGGTCGTGGTCCCAGGGGCGCTTGACCTGCACCAGGAGCTCGTCGACCGGGAACAAGCCGCTCAGGGACGCGAGCCCGAGCTCGGGGTCGTACGGCACGACGGTGAGCCTCGGCAGGCCGCCTGGGAGTTCGACGGAGAGCGACGCGTTCAGGACGGACCCGGACGCTTCCGCGGCCGCGAGGTCACCGTCCCAGAACTCGAACTCTCCCCCGAGGTCCGCGTATGCCGACTGCTTGCAGGACGACAGGCGTTTCTGGGCGAGCGCGGCCTTCGCGAAGGCCCCCAGCGAGTCCTCGACGACCTGCGGCAGCCCGGGGAACAGTGCGGAACCCGAGACAAGCGTCGCCGCGACGGAGTCCACCAGTGGGCCGGCGAAGCCATCGTCCAGCCTGGCCACCGCGGACACCACGGC
The DNA here is from genome assembly GCA_030836605.1 of Thermoplasmatota archaeon. GTDB lineage: Archaea > Thermoplasmatota > Thermoplasmata > UBA10834 > UBA10834 > UBA9653. The sequence goes on from JAUPMC010000037.1 coordinate 1,795, forward strand.
GGACGCGAGCCCGTTGATGACGGACTCGCACTGGGTCTCGAAGACCCAAAGGGACGCCGAGCCCACACCCCACTCGATATCGTGCTCGACGTCGTTCCTGACGATCTCCTCGAGCTGCTGCTCTACGGGGACCGCCAGGTCCGGTATGTAAGAGTAGTTGACCGAGGACAACACCTCGGCCGCGATGTCGTCGTACATGGGTCCCGCGAGGTCCCAAGGGACCAGTTGGCCGATGTGCCCCGACACGAAGACGGAGAACTCCTGAGCGAGGTCGTATTGCGCGCTGAACATGGGCAGGTCGGCGCTCGCCTCCTCCAGGGCCTCGGATGAGAACACCAGCTCGACATCCCCCGCGCGCTCCGACATAGCTGTGAACAGGTCCGTCCCGTCCGCGGGGTCGAAGGCCATGCCGGACAGCTCTATCGTGCATGTCGACGCCAGGTCGAAGGCGAGCCTCTTGACGCTGTCGTACACGAGGTCCGTGAGCGAGCCCTGATGCTCCTTGAAATCTGGGTAGAAGTCCGCCCAGCAGGCGGATGACAGGAGGTCGTGCGTAGGCACGTCCACGGGCGCCATGGTCCCGCCGACCCAGACGGGGAACAGTTCCCCGGCGGCGTTCTCGACGAAGTAGGACCGCTCAGGCACGACGACCTGGAAGTCCGGGTCCCTCTTGAAGACGGCCGTATGCACCTCCGGCAACGAGCCCGTGAGCTCCAGCGTCCTCTCGACCCAGCCCGCGACCGTCTTCTGGGCGCTGTCCTCTCCCGTCAGGTACTCGATGAGCGACTCGACAGAGTCTTCGAAGAAGTCCAACGCGCTGTCGGCGAGTCCGAGCAGGCCCAGCCAACCCATGTAGTCCATCATCTTGACGACGAGCTGGTCGGCCATTCCCGCGGCCGCCTGGGCCACGAGCAGCCTCGGGTCGAGCTCCGGCTCAGTCTTCCCCAGGAACCAGAGGAACAACTCGGCCGGGTCCAGGTAACGGCCCCGGGAGGATTCCAGGGCCGCGAGTCCGAGGGGAGAGCCGCCGCAGGCCGCCACGACCTCGGCCGAGAAGGCCTCGTCCAGGTCCCTGAAGAGCCTGGCCTGCTCGACCAAGAGCCCGACCGCGACGGCCCTATGCACGTCAGCCTCCGTGAGGATGGAGGATGTGTTCAGCCCGGTGTATGTCGGGACGCCATAGCCTTCGAGGGCCCTCAGCTGGGCGAGTGTCGTGAGCATGTATCCCACGAGCCTGCCCATGTCGGAGAACTCTCCCTCAGACGCGGCCTCGAACGTCCTCATTTTGGTCTCGAGGAGCGGGAGGGCGGATATCACCGGCCTGTCGAAGGAGATGTCCTTCGAGAGGGACACCGACTCCGACTCGGCGACGACGGACATGTTGCCCAAGGCCATGTAGTATGGGTTCGCGGTGGTCACTGCGAGTTCGTCCGTCGTCGGCGGGGGCATGCTCTCGTACTCCATCTCCGTGCCGTCCAACTCGATGCTGGCGGCCTCTGGTTTCTCCAGGGGCGATAAGTCCATCGTCTGCTTCTCGACGAAGAACAGCCCCCCTGACCAATTGGAGACCGACAGCGAGAAGCCGCTCTGCTCGCGGGGGAACGTGTTATCCAAGTAGACCTTCACGGCGGATGAGAACTCGGAGGATATCCTCGTCTCGTTGACGGGGAACTCGTCCCACCTGGAGACGAGCCCGTACGCCTCCGCGCATGCGAACAGGCTCAACTCGACGCGGACCTCCTCGATGGAGGACTCCATGAGCGCGAGCAGCATGTCGCGCTTGGCGTCCTCCGCGTCCTCGATCTCCCTCTTCGTGAAGTACGCCCCCGCGGCCGAGGCCATGATCAGCACGGCCACGGCCACAACGGAGAAGGACACCTGGGCCCCCTCATCGCTCACGAGCCGCTTGAGCGGGCTCGCTCTGACGCTCCCGATAAGCATCGCTCCGAACACAGCCATCCTCGGGGCGATGAGCGAGGGCGCACATGTTCATCGTTGAGGCTACATGCAGGCTACGGGCGCGGGAGGCATCTGGCCTATGGTTAAATACGCCCGAGGCCATTCGAGAGTCGGATGGGATTCGTTGAGCACTGAGGACACCCTCCTGCTGATATTCGTCGCGTTCTTAGCGGCCAAGGTCGGCGGCGAGATCATGGAGAGGCTGAGGCTGCCCGCAGTCACGGGCGAGCTCATGGCCGGCATCGTCCTCGGCCCGTCGATCCTCAACATCATCACGGAGGACCAGACATTCTTCGACGTGCTCGCGCAGCTCGGCGCGACGTTCCTCCTCTTCTCGGTGGGCATGGAGACGAAGCTGTCAGAGCTCAAGCGCGTAGGCATGGTCGCGACCTCGGTCGCCGTGCTGGGCGTCGTGGTCCCCTTCGTCCTCGGATACTACGTCTCCGTCCTGCTCTTCATGTCCTCGGTCGAGGCGATGTTCGTGGGCGCCGCCCTGGTGGCGACGAGCGTGGGAATCACCGCGAGGGTCCTGCAGGACCTCGGGATGATCAACTCCACGGAGGCGAAGATCATACTCGGGGCGGCGGTCGTGGACGACATCATCGGCATGATTGTGCTCACCGTCGTCTCGGGCACCGCGACGGGGAGCCTCGAGACTTTCGACATTGTCATCGTCGTCGCCGAGGCGCTGTGCTTCTTGGCGATAGTCACCATCCTGGGGACGCGGATGGTGCGGTACGCCTCCGGCAAGCGGGAGATCCGGGGCGACCGGATGGCCAACGGGGGATGGGCGATCCACTACCGAACGACGGCGTTCAAGAGGGACAGCTGGTTCGACAGACTGGTGCAGAAGGAGGCGCCCTTCGTCATCATACTCGTCGTGGTGTTCGGCCTCTCGGCCATGGCATCATATGTCGGTCTCGCGGCCATCATCGGGGCGTTCTTCGCAGGACTGATATTCTCCGATACCAAGGACACCTACGAGCTCGAGCAGAAGTTCGAGCCGCTGAACGTCCTGCTGGTCCCGTTCTTCTTCGTCGTCATGGGGGCGAAGGTGGGGTTCGCGAACCTGTGGGAGGTCGTGCCAATAGCCATCGTCCTCACCGTGGTGGCCATACTGAGCAAGCTGGTCGGATGCTCGCTCGGGGCCGCGAGGCGCGGCGAGAGGACGGCTCTGATCGTCGGGGCCGGGATGATCCCGAGGGGCGAGGTCGGCATCGTGGTGGCGATGATAGGACTGAACATGGGCACGATCGGGCCCAACATCTACTCGGCGATAGTCCTCGTATCCATAGCGACCACGTTGTACGCCCCGTTCCTGATCAAGACCGTGATAAAGGCGGAGTCGAAGAAGGGCAGGCCGCCCCGAGCCAGCTTCAACTAGCGGGTCTTCTCGGACATGATCCTGAGGAAGTCCTCCAGGTGGGCCGCGAGCGCCTCGTTGTCGGTATAACCGCACGCGGACAGGTCCGGCGCGGCGAGCAGAGCGGCCTTGCCGTCGCTCACCACGTCCGTCGCTATGAGTCCCTCCCTCCTGACCACCTCGACCCCTTTCGGGACCTTGACGAACGGGCTCGTGACGACCTTTATCCTGACGCCCCTGGACGTCGCCGCGGCGAACCTCTTCCCCAGGCGCCGATTGAGGCCGGTGACGGACGGGGACGACAGCACGAACGTGTGCTCCGTGCGGTCGAGCATCTCCCCGATCTTGTCGACCACGCGCTCCCGTCCCATTACCGTGTACACGAGCTGCGGGACGCCCCTCTCGGAGAGGATGTTCTTCACCGAGGAGATCTTCTCGAAGGACTCGCGGATGTCGGCCACGGCGCGCGCGGCCACCTCGGAGGGGTCCGTAGGGGCGAAGGACCTCGGGCGCCCCGGCTTCGCCTGCGCGAAGCCCTTGGCCTCGAGGGACTTCATGACCTTGTACGCGGATGTCCGCGGGATCTGTGCTATCTCAGCTACAAGACTAGCAGTTCCTGAGCCGAGGGCGACGAGCGCGACGTACCCCCGGGCCTCGTACTCCGACAGGCCCATCCGCAGGAGCACGCTGGAGATCCTCTGGTACTCCGCGAGCAGCTCGTCGGCCTTCAGCCCCAGTTTCGATATCGCAGACTTCAGGTCCATTTGTAGCCGGATAAGCTACATAACATTTAAATTGATGCCTTAGGAATTATCCTCAGGGAGTGGGATATACATGCTCAGCAAGGAGTCTACGGTCCCGGCCGGCCTCCCGAAGAAGACGGAGAGCCTGTGCCCTGAATGCCTGGCTGTCATCGAAGCCACGATGCGCGAGGAGAACGGCAAGGTCGTCATCGAGAAGTCCTGCCCGAAGCACGGCAAGTTCAAGGACGTCGTGTGGTCGGACGTGAAGACATACCTGAGGGTCGAGAAATGGGCCAAGGACGGCGTCGGGGTCAAGGACCCGGCCATCCCGAAGGCGAAGCAGTGCCCGTTCGACTGCGGCCTGTGCGACCTGCACCTCAGCCACACGGCGCTGGCCAACGTCGACCTCACCAACAGGTGCAACCTCAAGTGCCCCATATGCTTCGCGAACGCGAACTCCGCGGGGTACGTCTACGAGCCCGAGTTCGAGACGGTCGTCGATATGCTCAAGCTGTTGAGGGCGCAGAAGCCTGTGCCCTGCCCGGCGGTCCAGTTCTCCGGGGGGGAGCCGACAATCTATCCGAGGTTCTTCGACATCATAAAGGTCGCCAGGGAGCTAGGCTTCGCGCAGGTGCAGGCCGCGACGAACGGGATCGAGTTCGCGAAGAGCGTCGACTTCTGCAGGAAGGCGAGCGAGGCCGGCCTGAACACGCTCTACCTCCAGTTCGACGGGCTGCGCCCGGAGATATACGAGCGGGCCAGGGGGAAGAACCTCCTGGACGTGAAGCAGAAGGTCATCGATAACTACAGGAAGGTGCCGAACCACCCGTCCATCGTCCTCGTCCCCACGATAGTGAAGGGCGTCAACGACGACCAGGTCTGGCCCATACTCGAGCACGCGATCAAGAACAACGACGTCGTCAGGGGCGTCAACTACCAACCAGTGGCCTTCACCGGAAGGATCACGACCGAGGAGCTCGAGAAGGGCAGGTACACGCTGACGGACCTGATACACGATGTCGAGAGGCAGTCGGTCGGGAAGATAAAGGCGACCGACTGGTACCCGGTGCCGGCCGTAGTCTCGGTGTCCGAGCTGGTGAGCGCCATAGCCGGGAGGGACATGGTCACATTCACGAACCACGCGCACTGCGGGCTCGCGACCTACCTGTTCGTCAAGGACGCGGAGAACATCCTGCCCGTGACCAGGTTCATCGAGGTGGACGAGCTCTTCACGGAGCTCTACAAGCTCGCGACGAAGGCCAGCAACAAGAGGATACAGACGTTCACCAAGGTCAAGGCCTACAACCTGATCAAGAAGCACCTGAAGAAGGACGAGCTGCCCGATGGCATGAACACGACGGAGTTCCTGAGGGTGCTCGGCCGGGTCTTCTCGGAGGACACGAAGAAGGGGCTCTCGAAGTTCAGCTGGAACATGATGTACATCGGCGCGATGCACTTCATGGACGCGTACAACTACGACATCGAGAGGGTCAAGAGGTGCAGCATCCACTACACGACGCCTGACATGAAGCTGATACCGTTCTGCGCCTACAACTCCGGCCCCGTGTACAGGACCGGCGTGGAGAAGAAGTTCTCGGTACCCCTGGCCGAGTGGCGGAAGAAGCACGGGGAGCAATACACGTGAGGTGTTCTGCTTGGACAAGGACAAGCTAGACGAGCTGGAAGTGGACATAGACAAGTGCATGCACTGCGGCGCGTGCGTCGGATCGTGCCCGCAGAACGCGATAACCCTGAGAGAGGTGCTGATAGAGTTCGGCGACAACTGCACCCTCTGCAAGAGGTGCATCAAGGCGTGCCCGGTCGGCGCGATTACGCTCCTGGAGGATGACTGAGATGAAGCGCGATTACGATGTCGTGGTCGTCGGCGCTGGCCCGGCCGGCTCCATGACCGCCAAGTGGGCCGCGAAGAAGGGCGCCAATGTCCTCATGATCGAGAAGAGGCAGGAGATCGGCTCCCCCGTCAGGTGCGGCGAGGGGATATCGAAGGCGTGGCACGACTCCGTCGGCCTGAAGCTCGACAAGAAGAGCGTGGCGTGGGAGGTCAAAGGCGCGAAGCTCGTCTCCCCCAACGGCTCCACGTTCTACCTCTCCGAGAAGATGGCCGGGGACGAGGTGGGGATAGTCATCGACAGGGTCTTCTTCGACAAGCTCCTGGCCAGGGACGCCATCAAGGCGGGTTCCGACCTCCAGCTCAAGGCCTCCGCGACGAAGCTGCTCAAGAGCGGCAACAAGGTCGTGGGCGTGCGCGTCAGGTCGATGGAGGGGACCAGGGACATCACCTGCGGGTGCGTCGTGGGCGCGGACGGGTTCGAGTCCCAGGTCGGCCGGTGGGCGGGCATCGACACCAGCCTCGCCCCGAGGGACATCACCAGCTGCTTCCAGTACAGGCTCACGAACATAGACCAGGACTTCGACTACTGCGAGTTCGTCCTGGGCAGCAAGGCCCCTGGCGGGTACATCTGGATATTCCCCAAGAACAAGGACACCGCCAACGTGGGGATCGGCATGCAGCTCACGAAGCTGAGCCAGCCCGCGGATGTGAAGAAGTACCTGGACAAGTTCATCCAGGGGGACCCGAGGCTGAGGAAGGGCAGGCCCCTGGAGCTCGTCAGCGGCGCGGTCTCCGTGTGCGCCCCGATCGAGAAGACGATCGGCGACGGCATACTCCTTGTCGGGGACGCGGCGAGGATGATCGACCCCATCACGGGCGGGGGCATATCCAACTCGTGCAAGGCGGCCAAGGTCGCCGGCGAGGTCCTGGCCAAGGCCACGAAGGAGAACGACTTCAGCGAGAGATCCCTGACCAGGTACGAGAACGGGTGGAGGGACATACTCGAGAACCAGCTCTACAGGAACTGGCTCGCGAAGGAGAAGCTCGTGACCCTCTCCGACGAGACCTTCGACAAGGTCATCGCGACGCTCAACGAGGTCGGCGTGGACAAGATGTCCACGTTCGCCATACTCAAGGCCGTCAAGACGAGGTACCCCGAGCTCGTGAAGGAGTTCGAGGAGTTCCTCTGAGCCGGCAACATCAATAGGCGTTCCGCGTTTCACCCTATCGGGAGGTAAGGAGTGGACCCATGAGTGTGCTCGCCAGCCTCACCGAGACCAGGCGGAGGACCCTCATAACCGTCGCGCTGGTGCTGGTGTTCGCCACCGCGCTGAGGCTCTACAACATCGGCTGGAGCTTCTCCAACAACGGCGTCGACGAGGGCGTGATGCTCCAGAGGGCCCTGCTGATCAGCCGGGACTTCGACCTCTACACCGACATCCCGTGCGACCAGGCCCCACTGGCGTTCTACTTCGGCGCCCTGCTCAAGGGGGACGTCGTCACCCTCAGGGCGCTCAACGCCTTCCTGTCGGTCGCCGCGATCGGCGCGTGCATGTTCGTCGCCAGGAAGCTCGGGGGAGACATCGCGATGGTGGCGACAGGGCTGTTCCTCGCGGTGGACTTCGCCTTCGTGCGAGAGGCCCGGCTGTTCTCCCTGGACGGGATGTCGTCGTACCTGCTCGCGTTCGCGCTCCTGTCGTTCCACTACTATGCCAAGAGGGGGGACAGGCTCGCCGTGTTCGTCGCGGGCCTGTTCGTCGGGTTCTCCGCGGCTGTCAAGCTCATAGGCGGGCTGGGGCTGCTGGCCCTGATCCTGTTCTTCGTGTTCGAGGCCGTAAGGGAGCGGTCGTTCAAGGCGTCCAAAGCGGTCGACCTCGGCATAATGGTCGGGGCGTCGGCGGTCCCACTCGGCCTCTTCCTCGTCGCCCTCGGGCCCTCGGAGATGCTGCAGGGGATGCTCTTCGACCAGACGCACAGGGAGTTCGAGCCGATGTTCAAGCTCTCGATACTCGCGTTCCTCGGCCTCAACCTGACCTACATCCTGCCCCTCGTGTACGCGCGCGAGCTCTGGGCCGACGGCCCCGAGATCAGGTACCTCTTGGTCGTCACGGGCGTGGTCCTCGCGTTCATGGTTCTGCAGCCCCTCGTGTTCTTCCACCACATGGTCTTCATGAGCCCGGCCCTGGCGATATTGGCGGGGCTCGTCACGGCCGAGACCGTCAATTTCAAAAAGGGGCATGTGAAAGGGAGCAGACTCCACAAGGCACTCAAAAAGGACATCACGATGAGACGCTTCGCGACGGCCATAATCATGGTGGACCTCGTGGCGTCCATGGGGCTCGCGTTCTACGGGGTCGCGGCCCAGGACGAGCCGTCGGAGATCGTGTACGCCGAGAAGCTCGGCGAGATGACGAACTCCACGGACTACGTCATATGCGGGGACCCGCTCATAGCGACCTACGCGGACAGGCTGGTGCCCCCGGAGGTGGTCAACGTCGCGTACAGGAGGTACCCGCAGCTCACGCTGGAGGACCTCGAGAGCGCCATCGACAAGTACGACGTGTCCGTGGTCGTCGTCTGCTTCAGGCTCAAGGAGGTCGAGGGGTTCACGCAGTACCTGACCGACAACGGGTTCCTCCTCGTGCAGTACTGGTACATCGGACACGGGGACGACACTGTGTTGGACCTGTTCGAGGGGAGCATAGACCCGACATACTTCTACGTCAGGGCCGATGTGGCAGAGTACCGGGACATCCCCACGGTCAGCCCTGTCAGCTCTTAGGGCGCATGTCCGCCTTGAACGTCCAGAGGGCGTTGGCGAAGAAGTTGAACACGCTCACGAGGAATATGCACATCACCTGGGCGAGGACCTCGTACAGGCTCGCCTTGTCCTCGACGAGGCCGAGCGAGGGGAAGAGGTGGTCCGTGAACGCCGTGTACAGCGTGATGTTGAGGAGCAGCCCGACTGTGCTGATGAGGAGGAACTGGGGGTACTGCAGGTGAATCTTGCCCTTCGACCTGAAGTTCCACCACCTGTTCCAGATGAAGTTGTTCGTGTCCGCGACGACGAAGGCGAATATCAGCGCGAGTATCTCGTGTACATAGAACACCTCGATCGACGTCCAGAATATCGCGAGGTTGATCAGCGTGCCTATCCCGCCGATGAGCGCGAACTTGATGTACTTGGCGAGCCAGAGCTTCTTGTGCTCGTACAGTCTGATGCAGTGGTCGATGTACTTCAGGGTGACGGACGCGCCCAGCTTGCTCTTGCCCGCCTTCCTGTCGGCGAATGTTATGGGCACCTCCTCGACCTTGGAGGCCTTGCCTTTGACGAGTATCTCCAGCCCGATCTTGTAGCCGACCGGGTCCAGCTGGACGCCCTCGACGACGCCGCGCTTGAGCGCGAAGAAGCCGCTCATCGGGTCCTTGACCTTGGTCAGCCCGCGGGCGAGCAGCGTCGCCCCCTTCGATATGACCCTCCGGTGGAAGGGCCAGTTCTCGACATGCCCCCCCGGGACATACCTGCTCCCGATGACCATGTCGGCGCCGCCCTTCGTGATGCGCTCGACCATCTCCGATATCTTCTCCGGTGGGTGGCTGAGGTCCGCGTCCATGACGACGAGGACGGAGCCCGACGCGGCCTTGAACCCCTCCAGGACGGCGGTGGACAGGCCGAGCTTGCCCGCCCTGTGGACCACCTTCACGGTGAAGCTCTTGCCCAGCTCCTCCGCGAGGGCGCCAGTGCCGTCCGGGCTGTTGTCGTCCACGATGACGATCTCGTGCCCCATCTTCGTCGCGGAACAGGCGGCGCTCGTCCTGCGGACGAGCTCCTCCAGGTTGTCCCTCTCGTTGTACGTCGGGATGATTACTGAGATCGCGGGAGTTCCCCCCTGAGGCGAAGCCGTCTCTTGTAGATTAATGATGCTACGATGCTCGCGACGATGACGATGGCCACCGCGCCCAGGGCGACCCACGGGGCGACATCCTGCCGGAGGTTGTCGTAGCTCAGCCAAGCGAGGACAACGACCACGGACGACTTCGCCAGCGCGCCCACTATCAGGTACAGGGCGCACTTCCTCACGTCCCAGCCGCACACTGCGATGAACGCTCCGGTGTACGGGACGATGGGCGCCACCCTGTTCAACAGCAGGAGGCGCTCGTCCTTCACGATGAGGAAGTCCGTGTACTGCTTCATCCTCTTCTTGATCCAGTTGGGGAGCCGGGCCATCTTTACGAGCGAGTACAGGATGAAGTTGCCCCCGAGGCTCGCGAGGCTGGACACGACCACGACGAGCACTCCCCACGTGAACGAGTCGGGGTTCGCCCCGAAGATGAACACCATCCAGACCTCGGGGAGCGTCGGGAAGCCCGTGCCATCTATGAGTATGATCGCCACGAGCGCCAGCAGCATGCCCGAGTCGCCGAGGGACGAGAACAGTGATATGATGTCCTCTCCGAGCAGGTTACGACCTCCCTCTGGCCATGTCCTCGTAGAGCTCCTTCAGCATCAACGCGGTCTTCTTCATGTCATGCCCCTCGGCGAGGGAGCGGGCGCCCTCGGCCATGCGGGCGCGCAGGGACCGGTCGTCGATGAGCCTGCCGAGCATCTCGACGAACTCCGCGTCCGTCCTGGCCTTGAGGCAGTGACTCCCGTCCTGCACCCACTCCTCGTAGACGGGTATGTCCCTTATCAACAGAGGGCAGCCACAGCTCGCGGCCTCGAGCATGACGTTCCCGTAGCTCTCGGCCCTGGTCGGGAACACGAACACATCGGCCGCGGAGTACACCCCGACGATCTGGTCGAACGGCACGTGCCCCGGGAAGAGCACGTTCTTCTTGTCGAGGCCGTCCAACGCGTCCTCCAGGAGCGGTTCGCTCTCGCCGACCCAGACGAACCTGACATCCTTCCTGTCGGAGAACTCCGAGGAGATGTTGATGAACGTGTCCACGCCCTTGCGCGGTATCCTCAGGCCGACGCTGACCACGAGCGTGTCCTCCGGGCGGATCCCCCAGCGCTCCCTGAACGCCCGCCCTCGCGCCTCGTCCCTGACGAACACTTCCCGGTTGATGCCGTTCGGGATGACCTTGAACGGGCCCCTGACGCCGTCCCTGGCCAGTGACTTGGCCACATACGGCGTCGCGCCGAGGACGACATCCCCGAGGTTGTAGAAGTACACGGAATACATGCGCACGAACGGGTAGAACAGGGAGCCGCCCTTGAACCCGCCCTTGACCAGCTCTGGCAGGTGG
>JAUPMC010000038.1 GCA_030836605.1 Thermoplasmatota archaeon
CCTCGTAGTTCACGAACTCGAAGGACTCGAGGGATATCCTCAGCACCGCGTCCCCTTGGTCGAAGAAGTCCTCGTTGTCCCCGACGCCGTCCGCGTCCGAGTCCTCGGTCTCGTCAGGGTCTTGGGGGAACGCGTCCCCGTTGTCCCCGGCCCCGTCGCTGTCGGAGTCCGCCCACTCGTCGGGGTCCCTTGGGAACTCGTCTTCGTTGTTCTTGAAACCGTCCCCGTCCCAATCCGCTATCGCGGCCACAGGCGAGAGCGACGGAGAGGCCAGGACGCCGAAGAGGAGCATGACCATGACGATGAAGACCAGGGCTGATGCCGTCATGACGTTGTGGAGCGCCTTCTCCTCCCCTGTCAAGGTCTGGTCCTCCGTGCCAGTATGTGTCATGTCGGCGTCCCTTCAAAATACTTGCCCCGGTCGGGGCTCTGGCGAACCATCAAATACGGTCGACAGGATTTCGTTGGCGTGAGACACGCATCCGTCGCCGGCTGGACCTCCATCCTGTCGGCGTCTGTGTCGGCGGTGGTCCTGGCCCTGATGTTGTACAGAGGCGTCGCCGAGCCCGAGCCGGGCCGCCTGATCTCCCTCGACGCCCTGGGATGGGCCATCCTCATCTGCTCCTTCGCCGGCCTGGCGGTCTCCATCGCCTTGTTGTCCTACTCCAGGTTCCTGTGGTACTCCGCCCAGTACGCTTCTGAGAAGGAACTCCGGGCGCAGACCGCCGAGCAGGCGCCCGCCGTGGCCCCGGAGGAGGCTCGGGAGCCCCGCGACCTCGGCGCGCTCCCCGAGGACGAGCGGAGGCTGTATGAGATGATCGAATCCGCCGGGGGCGAGATATTGCAGATGAAGCTGGTGTCCTCCGGGGAGTTCTCCAAGTCAAAGGTGACCCGTCTCTTGGACAAGCTCGAGGGCCGCGAGCTTATAAAGAGGGAGCGCTACGGCATGACGAACATGGTCCGGCTGACCAAGTGACCCTTCTGGGGCCATAACTGCGTGATATCGCCCACTGACTGCCTGTTCTCGTCGACTTGAAATTCGTTTCATGCCACGTATTACGTGGTATTTCATCCATCATGAATCTGAACACGCCTGGTGTCCGCAACGCGGGGGGAGAAAGGAGTGCGTGCGTCGAGGACAAGGGAGACCTCGGGCCTGCCCTTGACCGTGCGCTTGATCGTCCCCCTCGTGAGGCTGTCCGCAGGTCTGCGGTCCGTGCGGGCCGTTGCATGACGATAACTGGGGGAAACCTAGCCCATACAGGGAGCCGCTGAGATCCTCTCCGACATCTCCGTGCCAAAGGAGGAAAGAGCAGCCCCTTTCGATGAAACCCCTTACAAACCCCTTACCCCTTCCCCAATCCCCTTGGGGAGGGGCTCAGAAACGAGCCGAAGTGTAGCAATATTGCGCTGTTATTTCACTCATCCGCTTCGGATTTCGTCACGTGAAACCGATTCTAGGCTACCCATTAGATGCTCTTTCAGACCTCAGGGAATGGGCTAGTCAGTACAGTGACTATGCTCAGAGGAAGAAGGGGGAGACACTATGAGGTGGAAGAGCAGATTCGCGATAGCCGTCATGGCCGCAGCTCTGATGACGCTGCCCTCGACGGCGCTCGGGACAGACGAACAGCCGGAGAGGGATTGGACTGTCCTGATGTATTTCGGAGCGGACAACGACCTATATCAAGCGACCGAGTTCTGTGTCGAGCAGGCCCTCAAGGGCCTGAACGAGGCGGCTGCCGACGGTTCGAAGGTGGCAGTCGTGTTGCTCATCGACGGCCCCAACAACGGCGACACGAGGGTGTATGAGCTCACGAAGGACGGGAGGACGGACCTGACGTCCTCGGCCCTCGGGGCCGGCAACGTCGAGAGGAAGATGACCGACCCGCAGACGATGATCGAGTTCCTGAACTGGGCGATGCCCGCATATCCCGCGGGGAAGACGATGCTCGTCCTCAAGAACGGTCACGCATGGTGCGGGATCTGTCCCGACGGGACGGACAACGCCGGCGACGAGAAGATACTGATGCCGATAGACGACGTCAGATACGCGCTGGAGACCGTGCAGACCGACCCGGCCTTGTGGGTCGACGTCCTCGCACTCGACGGCGACAACATGGGCTCGATCGAGGTGGCTTATGAGCTGAGGACGGTGACGAGCTACTTCGTGGCTTCGCAACAGCAGGTCCCGTTGGAGGGGCTGCCTTACTACCTGTTCATGAAAGACCTCGCCGAGACGCCAGCCATGGACGAGAAGACTGCCTGCATCGCGATGGCCGACGACTACGTCAAGTACTACAACAACACCAAGGGCAGCAAGCCGGTCTACGACAAGCTCCTGGCGAACTCCCAGATGTACGTGACCGCTGCTGTGTTCCAGATGGGCGCGGGCGGGAAGAAGATCGCGGGCGTCGTCGACGGTTTCGACGCCTACCTGGACTACCTCCTCAAGGGCGAACTGCCTGATGCGGTCGTCGCAGCGGCCGAGGCTGAGGGGATCGACGTCGGCGCCAAGCTTGACCAGTGGATGTACCCCGACCCGACGACGGGCGAGGATGTCTGGTCGTGGATCCCGCTGAACCGCAACAACATCTCGTCCGCGAGGGACTGCGCCCTCATCGGCAAGATAAACGACCAGCAGGGCTACGAGTGGCTGCCGGACGCCTACACATGGCTGTGGAGTATGTCGGCGCTGTCGAACTACGAGGTCTATGGCGACCCGATCCCTCCGAGTGAGGATGTCGACCTGAGCGACCTCCCCGAGCTGTCGGAGCTCAAGGACCCGTTCGTCAGGCTGCTCCTCGAGGACTTCATGGAAGCGTTCGGCTACGCGGAGCCGGGGATATACCGCGGCGTGTGGAGGGCGGAGTACCTGACCGGCGACGGCGCCCTGCTCTGGGTGTCCCAGAGCCAGATACTGGACCGCTCCGGCAACTCGTTCCCGCACGGCCTGAACATCTGGTTCCCGCCGACGTGGTTGCAGTGGGACGAGGACGACGAGTGGACGAGCCTCTTCACCAAGGAGATGACCTACGCCTACTCCGGCATCGGCGTATGGCTCGGGACAGACGTGACGGTCCTGATGCCCGCGGAGTACTACTGCATAGACTGCCCGGAGATGTATCAGGACATCGGCCTGGACTTCACCTCGGAGACGTCCTGGATGGACTTCTTCGGGGTCTACTATGACTCCAGGTGGCTGATCTACGGTGGGGACACGGGCAGCCGGCAGAAACCCTAGGGTCTCGGGTGGACGCTAGAAGAATATGCGTCCGCCGCTCCCCTGTCCGCCGGTTGGACTACAGCCGGGACCGGGGGAGCATGCGAGTTTTTCATTATCCGCCTCAGAGGGCGGACCGTCGACAATTCTGAGAGTCCAGTGGTGGGGTAGGTCGGATTTGAACCGACGGTCACGTGGTCCCGAACCACGGATCATACCAAGCTAGACCACTACCCCGTGGTGGCGGCGCTCAGGGATAAGCCGAGGTGTCGTATATAATTGTGATTCAGGCCCGGAGAGGCGGTCGCTCCGCCCGAGCGGTGGGGCGGGCCGCCCCCTTCGCGCGCTCCCCGGTCCGCCGGCGAGCTCGCAGCCGAGGAGCGCTCAGCGCGTGTCCGCGCCTGTCCGCACCAGCATCCCTGAGTTCGTCTATTGCCGTTAACCACATACGGCAAACTATAAGTATCGACAGGCGTCTCCAAGGTGCATGCGAGACCAGGTGAGAGAGAAGGTCGCGGGAGAGATCTGCCTCTCCGAGGAACCGGGCAAGACCATCCGCAAGTGGAGGGAACAGTTCAACATCTCCCAGCAGGAACTCTCGAAGCACCTGGGCGTGTCCCCCTCGGTCATCAGCGACTACGAGGCGGGGCGGAGGAAGTCCCCGGGCATCGCGACCATAAGGAAGATCGTGGATGCGTTCCTGGACATAGACGAGAAGACGGGCGGTGGCGTCCTGAAGCAGTACTCCCTCGCCGCGAAGACGGAATGCATCATCTCGATCAAGGAGTTCGCCCACGAGGTGCTCGCCGACGAGCTCGTGGAGCGCATATCCGGGGAGAACCTCACGCCGACGGTCTCGCTGGACAAGCACATCCACGGCTTCACAGTGATAGACAGCATCAGGGCGATCACCACCCTGAACTCGTTCGACTACCTCAAGATATACGGATGGAGCAGCCAGCGCGCGCTCGTGTTCACGGGCGTGAAGTTCGGCCGCTCCCCGATGATCGCCATCAGGGCGCATCCGCTGAAGCCGGCAATCGTTGTATACCAGAAGCCTGACCAGGTGGACGAGCTGGCGATCAGGCTCGCGGAGCTCGAGGGCCTGCCCCTCATCAAGACGGAGCTCCCGGCCGGGGAGCTCGTTGAGATACTGAATTCCCTTGGTTGACGAGGTGGAATCGATGGAAACAGGAATCGTGAGTTATGGGGCCTACGTCCCGCGCTACAGGATAACTCCTGAGGAGATAGGCAAGGTGTGGGGCGTGGATGGGAAGTCGATGGGCAAGGGCCTGATGATCTCGAGCAAGTCGATACCAGGCCCGGACGAGGACACCATCACCATCGCGGTCGAGGCCGCGAGGAGCATGCTCAAGAGGGTCGACATCGACCCGCAGGACATCGGGGCCATATACGTGGGGTCCGAGTCGCACCCCTACGCGGTGAAGCCCTCGGGCACCATAGTGGCCGAGGCCATAGAGGCCTCGCCTGAGCTGACCGTCGCTGACTTCGAGTTCGCGTGCAAGGCTGGGACAGCGGCAATACAGACGTGCATGGGTATGGTCGGCGCGGGGCACATCAAGTACGGCGTCGCCATAGGTGCGGACACGTCCCAGGGGGCCCCCGGGGACCCCCTCGAGTACTCCGCGTCCGCGGGCGGGGCGGCGTACCTGATAGGCTCCGAGAAGATCATCGCTAGGATCAATAGCACATACTCGTACACGACGGACACGCCCGACTTCTGGAGGCGCGAGGGGCAGACGTACCCGAGCCACGGCGGCAGGTTCACCGGCGAGCCGGCGTACTTCAAGCACATCATGAGCTGCGCGAAGGGCATGCTGGCTAAGGCCGGGACGTCGCCGAAGGACTACGCCCACGCGGTCTTCCACCAGCCCAACGGCAAGTTCCCCACGAGGGTCGCGAAGCAGCTGGGCTTCACGGACGCGCAGGTCAAGACCGGGCTGATAGTGACTCAGATCGGGAACACATACTCTGGCGCGGTCCCTCTGGGGCTCGCGGCCATCCTGGACGAGGCGAAGCCAGGTGAGAGGATATTCGCGGTCGCGTACGGCTCCGGAGCTGGTTCTGACGCGTTCGATATCGTCGTGACGGACGAGATGGCGGGTTTCGCCAGGGACAGGGCGCCCACGGTGAAGCAGATCATCGAGAACCCGATGTACTTGGACTACGCGCACTATGCGAAGTTCCGTGGCAAGATCAACA
>JAUPMC010000039.1 GCA_030836605.1 Thermoplasmatota archaeon
CATCGGACGACTGCTTCGCGATTATGAGCTTCTTGAGGATCTCGGGGACAGCCACCACCCAACCTACCCTGAGGCCTGGGGAGAGCACCTTGGAGTACGTGCCCATGTAGACGACCCTGCCCTCGTCGTCGAACGCCTTGATGGGCTTGATGTGCTCGCCCGAGTACCTGAGCTCGCCGTAGGGGTCGTCCTCCAGTATGATGAAGTCGTACTCCGACGCCATGTCCACGAGCCGCTTCCGGTTCGCCTCCGGCATGGTCACGCCAGCGGGGTTGTGGAAGTTGGGCAGCACGTAGACTATCTTCGGCTGGTTCGCCCGCTTCACGAGCATCTTGATGCGCTCCTCGAACAGGTCCAGGCGCATGTTGTTCTCGTCGATCGGGACCGGCTCGAAGGTCGCTTGATACGTCCCGAACCCGGTCAGGGCCGTGAGGTAGGTCGGCGCCGATATCACGATCACGTCCTTCGGGTCGATGAACATCTTGCCCATCAGGTCTATCACCTGCTGGGACCCGCTCACGACCAGTATGTCGTCCGAGGAGGCGTCCATCCCCTTGCCCCTCATGCGCTCCGCGATAGACTCCCTCAGAGGTGTGTATCCCTCGGTGATGCCGTACTGCAGCACCTTGCCGCCGTCCTTCGAGAGCACATCGGACGCGATCTCCCGTATCATGTCCACGGGGAAGGTCTCGGAGCTCGGCATCCCACCTGCGAACGAGATCATGTCGGGTACCTGGAGCAGCTTCAGGAGCTCCCTGACGTCCGACGCCTTCATCTCCCTCGCCCTCTGCGAGAAGTGCCTAGAGAAGTCACGGGCCAACTAAGTCGCCTCGCGGCGGTTGAGGGGTCGGACAGCGCATAATGTTTTTTGAATTACTACATGTGGCGGTCGGGGTTCGAGAGCTACCAACCCGTCGGTCAGCGTCTCGCGGCCACACCAAAACCATTAAAAGGAGCCATTGCTTACAACGCCACCGTCAGCATGAAGATGATACGCCAGGGCAAAGTGAAGGACGTGTACGAGGTCGACGCGCACACGCTAGAGTTCGTCTTCTCAGACAAGATCAGCGTGTTCGACAAGATCATACCGTCCCTCATACCGCACAAGGGTGAGACACTGTGCAGGACGAGCGCCTTCTGGTTCCAGGTCGTGCGCTCGTGCGGCATCAAGACCCATTTCAGGGAGCTCATCCCGCCGAACATGATGCGCGTGCACAAGGTCCAGGTACTCGAGCCGGCCAAGCTGACGAGGAAGAGCAACAACTTCCTGGTGCCCCTGGAGGTCATCTGCCGGTACTACGTCGCGGGCTCGCTCTGGGACAGGGTCAGGAGCGGGGAGATCAAGCCGTCGAAGCTCGGGTTCAAGAGCAACAAGGAGGTCAAGTACGGCGATGAACTGCCGGAGCCGTTCGTGGAGGTCACCACGAAGCTCGAGGAGTTCGACCGCCTGCTCACGAAGACCGAGGCCATGAAGATGGCCGCTATCAGCACCGACGAGTACAAGATGATTATCAACTCGGCCCTCCAGATCGACGAGAGGATAGCGGATGAGGTGGGGAAGCGCGACCTCATCCATGTCGACGGCAAGAAGGAGTTCGCCTTCGACGAGAACAGGGAGCTGATGGTCGTCGACACCTTCGGCACCGCGGACGAGGACCGGTGGTGGGACGAGACCGACTACTCCAAGGGCGAGTTCGTCGAGCTGAGCAAGGAGCTCGTGAGGCAGTACTACCGCGAGAAGGGCTATTACTCGAAGCTCACCGAGTCCCGGAAGCAGGGGAAGCCAGAGCCGAAGATACCGGCGCTCCCGGCCGCCAGGATCAAGGAGGTCTCGGACCTCTACGTCGACATGTTCGAGCGCATCACGGGCGAGAGCTACAGGTGAACGGCCAGCGGCGAAAGGTTTTTCCATATCGTGACGTAACGTGTGGTCGCGATGGAGTTCCAGGGCATCGACGAGTTCATGCGCTACCTGAAGGCCAAGTACGACGAGAGTGAGCGGAAGCACGAGTGGCGCGCGCTCACGGGCAGGGACCATGTGTCCTCCTCGTACGACACGTTCATCTTCACGGACCAGAAGGTGTACCAGATGAAGGCCCGTGAGCTCGCCCCTCAGCGGATGGCGGCGGTGGCGAGCGAGGTCGGCGGCCCGTCCCCGGACATGCTGGAGATGGTCAAGGGCGGCGCCCCCGTCCCCCTGAGCGTCATATCCCGCGCCAAGGATGCGTCGGCCGTCGTGATGTTCGGGATGCAGCAGTATTCCTCGGACGTCGCGGACGCGTTCAAGAGGGAGTACTACGGCTCGAGACAGGACGCTCTCAAGTCGGAGCTGGACCGCAGGGTCGAGACGATGATACAGAGGCCGGAGTTCAAGCACGCCTACAGGAGCCTCAGGGAGCGCGAGGACGGGTACTTCGCCTGAGCGCGTTCAAGCTGGCTTGAGCGCTGTAAAATAGGTTGGAACGGCCGCCCTTCCGGACGGCCGGTTTCGCGCCTCGGTCGGCGTCAGGCCATCTTGCCGTCCAGGAACTGCTGGTAGCCTCCGAGGTCGAGGAGCCCGTGGCCGGAGAAGTTGAACCCGATCACCCTCTCCTCGTTCTTCTTCTTCGCCTCGAGCGCGAGGTCGATGGCCGCCTTGATTGCGTGGCTCGTCTCAGGGGCCGGTATGATCCCCTCGCTCCTCGCGAACAGGTGCGCGGCCTCGAAGACCTCCTTCTGCTGGTACGAGACCGGTCTGACGACCTTGGACTTGACCAGCGCGCTGACGGTCGGGGCGGCGCCGTGGTACCTCAGCCCGCCCGCGTGTATCGGGGAGGGGACGAAGTCGTGCCCGAGCGTGTACATCAGGAGCAGCGGCGTCATGCCTGCCGTGTCACCGAAGTCGTACTCGTACTTGCCCTTCGTGAGGCTCGGGACGACCGTGGGCTCCACGGCCACGAAGTCCGTGTCCAGCTTCCCCTTAAGCTTCTGCCCAATGAAGGGGAAGGTGAACCCAGCGAAGTTGGAGCCCCCGCCGACGCAGCCTATGAGGTGGTCCGGCTTCTCGCCCAGCTTCTGGAACTGGAGCATGGCCTCCTGGCCTATTACCGTCTGATGCAACATCACGTGGTTCAGCACGCTCCCGAGGCTGTACTTCGCGTTGCCGTCCTTGACGCAGGTCTCCAGGGCCTCGCTGATCGCGATGCCCAGGGAGCCGGGGTGGTTCGGGTTCTCCGCCAGCAACTTCTTGCCGAACTCCGTGAGGACGGAGGGGGACGGGTTGACCTCGGCCCCGTACATCCTCATCATCTCGCGCCTGTACGGCTTCTGCTCGTAGCTGGACTTGACCATGAAGACCTTGCACTTCAGGCCGAAGTAGCTGGTCGCGAGCGAGAGCGCGGTGCCCCACTGCCCCGCCCCGGTCTCAGTCGTGAGGTGCGTGACGCCCTCCTTCATGTTGTAGTACGCCTGGGCGAAGGCGGTGTTCGTCTTGTGGCTGCCCGCGGGGCTCAGGTCCTCGCGCTTGAAGTATATGTGCGCGGGGGTCCCGAGAGCCTCCTCGAGCCTGGTGGCCCTCTGGAGGGGGCTCGGCCTGTTGATCAGCATGTAGGACTGGAGCACCTCCTCGGGGATGTCGATGTACCTGTCCGAGGACATCTCCTGCGCTATGAGCGCCTTGGGGAAGATGGCCTCGAGGTCCGACGGGCTTATGGGCTGCTTCGTCCCGGGGTTGAGCGGTGGAGCGAGCGGCTCCGGCAGGTCAGGCAGTATGTTGTACCATTTCTTCGGCATCTCTTCAGGTGTCAGTGTGGTTCTGATGGGTCTCATCTCAAACCCTCCTTGTGGAGACCCCTGAAGTATCGTACACTATATATCGTTTTCGAGCATCATTGTACAGAAATGCTCGAACAACCGTCACCTGAGGTATATGCGGCGCCTCAGGCGCCCGTCCCAGATCCAGTCGTCCTCGGTCTGGGCGTCCTTCCTCTTAGTGATCATGTACTCTACCTTCGCGTCGGAGTCGTCCGCCTTGTGCACCGCGAGCGCCTCGGGGGTCATGGGCTCGACGGGGGCGCCCCAGTCCATCCTGCCGTGGTGAGACAGGAGTATGTGCCTGAGCTTCATGGTCAGGTCCTCCGGGAACCCTTCGACTCCCGCGATGTGCGCGGCGAGCATCTCGTCCCCCAGCACCACCTCGCCCAGGAGGTTGCCCCCGAGTGTGTGGTCTATGCGCGTCGTCACCTCGAACGTCATCACCTTGCCGATGTCGTGGAGGAGCGCCCCCGTGAGCACGATGTCCCGGTCCAGCTCCGGGTGCTGTCTCGCGATCTCGAGCGCGAGCTCGGCGACGTTGAGCGTGTGGTGGATGAGGCCGCCCACGGCGGCCGAGTGCATCTGGATCGACGCGGGGGAGCTCGAGAACCGGTCCATGAAGTCCCCGTCCGCGAAGAAGGATTCCAGGAGCGCGCGCATGTGAGGCTCGTCGACCTTGCCCACGAGTGACAGCAGTCTCTCCCTCTTGCCGGGGATGTCGTCGACCGATGGGATGAACTCGGACATATCGTACATGCCCTCCGGGACCCTCGCGATCGACCCGCCGTTCTCCTTGCTGACGGACACCTCCGTCTGACCCTTGTACTCGGAGGCCGCGCCCACGATGTGCACGACGTCGTCCTTGTCGAATGACGAATAGATGCCCTGGACCGATCCCTGGTCCCTGTCCCCCCAGTACTTGACGGTCAGCTGGCCGGTCCGGTCGGCCACCCTGACCTCGAACATGTAACCGTTCCTGTACTCGGCCACCGGTTTCTTGTACGCCACTGAGAATTGGCTGTCGACCCTCTCGCCTGGCTTCAACCCGCCGGCCATCTGCTTGCCTGTTCTCCCGGACATGTCGCTCTCCGCCTTCCCGACCAGGGTTATGGGCCTCCTCTCGTAAACCCTTTTCACGATTGGCGGCTGGGAGGCGCCCCCCGCCCGTCGTGCCGCGGTATGCTCAATCGCCGTCCCCGCGCCCGGTGAGCGGAACATCGACAGGCGCCTCCGGTCACTCACGTCCCCACCAGGGCGCGGCCCCTTGAACTTACCTCGCGCTACCTGCACATTACATGCCGGAACAGGGGAATAGAAATGGACGGCACACGCCCGCACCCCTGGGGCGGTGTGCGCGTCTGTGGTCTGCGTTCCCTCTTCTTGTATCTACCAGCACTTGGAGTAGCCGCAGGTCCTGCACACGACGCAGCCCTCGACATACTCCACCATGCTGCCGCACTCGG
The DNA here is from genome assembly GCA_030836605.1 of Thermoplasmatota archaeon. GTDB lineage: Archaea > Thermoplasmatota > Thermoplasmata > UBA10834 > UBA10834 > UBA9653. The sequence continues at coordinate 5,256 of JAUPMC010000039.1, forward strand.
GACATTCGGGGCACACGTCCCCCTTGTCCACGTGGTTCTGCTTCTCCGCCACGGGCGCCGCCGCGACGGCGTCGACCGCCCGCTCCACCTTCGAGGTCTCGAAGTCCTTGACGAACCTCTCGAGGGCCTTCGCGACCGCGTCACTGCACGAGAGGACCATGCCCCCCGGCTGCCAGAGCGGGGACGGGCATCTGATGCCCTTGAGCTGCTTCGCAATCGACTCCGGGTCTATCCCAGAGCGCAGCGCGAGCGATATCAGCCTCCCGACCGCCTCGGACTGGGATGCTGTGCACCCCCCGGACTTGCCCATCTGGGTGAAGACCTCGCACAGGCCCCTCTCGTCCACGTTGATCGTGACGTAGAGGTGGCCACACCCTGTCTCCATGCGCTGGGTCGACCCGCGCGTGACCAACGGCCTCTTCCTCGGGACCCGCGAGTCGTCTTCCTCGTCGGCCGCCGCTTCCTCCGCCTTCTTCTCCTTGTCTGACCCGACGCTGAGGACCTGGTCCTCCCGGCTGCCGTACCTGTACACGGTCACGCCCTTGCACCCGAGCTCGTACGCGAGGACGTACACGTCCTCGACTTCCTTCGGCGTCGCCTCGCTCGGGAAGTTGACCGTCTTCGACACTGCGTTGTCTGTGTGGTCCTGGAAGGCGGCCTGCATCTTCACATGCCATTCAGGCGCGATGTCGAGGGCGGTGACGAAGACCCTCCTCACGTCCTCGGGGATGCCCCTTATGTCCTTGAGCGTGCCCTTCGCGGCGATCTCCTTCATGAGCTCGTCCGTGTGGAACCCCTTGGCCTTCGAGACCGCCTCGAATATGGGGTTGACCTCCGGCAGGATGTCCTTGTCCATCACGTTGCGGACGTACGCGACCGCGAAGATCGGCTCGATGCCGCTCGACGCGCCCGCGATGATGCTGATGGTGCCCGTCGGGGCGATCGTGGTCACCGTCGCGTTCCTGAGCGTGTCGAACCGCCCCTTGAGCGTGCTGTCGCTGAAGCTGGGGAAGTTGCCCCGGTCCTTCGCGAGCGCCACGGAGGCCTTATGCCCCTCGTCGTCCACGAACTCCATGATCTTGCTGCCGAGTTCCATGGCCTCGTCGCTGTCGTAGGATATCCCCATGGTCAGGAGCATGTCCGCGAAGCCCATCACGCCCAGCCCTACCTTCCTGTTCGAGCGGGTCATCTCCGCGATCTGCGGCAGCGGGTACCTGTTGACGTCGATGACGTTGTCCAGGAACCGCACGGATAGGTGGACGGTGCGCCTCAGCTTCTCCCAGTCCACGGAGTACCTGCCCGCCTCGTACGATATCATACGGGCGAGGTTGACCGAGCCAAGGTTGCAGGACTCGAACGGCAGCAGGGGCTGCTCGCCGCACGGGTTGGTGCTCTCAATCTCCCCGAGCTTAGGGGTCGGGTTGTCCCTGTTGATCCTGTCTATGAACACTATCCCTGGCTCGCCGTTCCGCCAGGCCATGTTGACTATCATATCGAATACCTTGCGCGCGTCGAGCTTCGAGAGGGGCTGCCGGTTCCTCGGGTTCACGAGGTCGTAGTCCGTCTTCTTCTGGACCGCGTCCATGAACTTGTCCGTCAGGGCGACGGAGATGTTGAAGTTGGTGAGCTTGGAGCTGTCCTTCTTCGCGGTTATGAACGACATTATGTCCGGGTGGTCCACCCGCAGGATGCCCATGTTGGCGCCCCGCCTCGTGCCTCCCTGCTTGATCGTCTCCGTCGCCGCGTTGAAGACCTCCATGAATGAGATGGGGCCGCTCGAGACCCCGGCCGTGCTCTTGACGGAGTCGTTGGCTGGCCTGAGCCGCGAGAAACTGAATCCGGTGCCGCCTCCGCTGTTGTGGGACACGAACCCGTTTGCGAGGTACGCATGCCTGTTCGGGACGGTCAGGTCGACGACCTTGCTCCTCCCGGCGGGCACGATCTTCTGGACCCTCACGAAGAAGTGCCCGTCGTCGTCCGGCTCCTCGTGGAGTCGGGAGGACGCACCCCCCTCCGCCGCCATGCGACTGGCGTCCACCGCTCTCAACCTCTCGGATAGAACCTTGGAGTCGAACCCGACCTTCTCCTTGAAGCACTCGAACCCCGCGACGGTGCACACGGTCAGCCTCGAGCCCTCTCTAGCGGTCGGTATCCCGACATAGAACATCATCGTCTGGAAGTCCCGGGCCAACTTCTCGGAAGGCAGGTCCGCAGACACCAGCCCGTCCGGGGCCACCCAGCCGTGGTCGTCGAACGCCCGCCTGAGGAAATCGCACAGGCCCCGTTCGTCCGCCCTGATGACCTGGTCGTCGACGCCGTCGACGAACTCCCTCGCCTCGTGCGAGACACAGGCCTCAGACCCTCCGAGCCAGCCGCCGAGTTTCATCACCGCGGTCGAGCCCTCCCCGAGCTGTCCGAGCCTGACCCAGCGGAGGTCCCCAGCCTCAGTCTTGACCAGTATCCTGTGGAGCGCCGTGCCCGTGAGGGAGTATCCCTCGTCCGTCTCCACCGTGAATATCTCTTGGACGCCGTTCTCGTGCTTCTCGAGGACCGTCTCCATCCCTTCGTGTGTCTCGATCCATGCCCCCGCCCCAATCGAGCCAAGGGTCATGCACCCGACATCGGTCATGACCAGTGTCTCCGGGACCAGGCACTTGTGGATGAGAGCGGTGTACTTGATCGCGTCGAAGATCTGCTCCATCGAGTCCCCTATCGGGAGGACGAAGCAGGCCGACAGCTGGCCGAGCTCCCTGCCCGCGTTCATCAGCGTCGGGCTGTTGGGCATGAACTCCAGCCTTGCCATCATCTCGTAGAACTTGATCGCGGTCTTCTCCACCTCGGCGTCACCCGCGCCGTAGGCGGTCTCAGCTGAGGCAATTGCCCTAGCTACCCTCTCGAACAGTTGATGCGGAGTCTCCACTGGCTTGCCGTTGTCGTCCTTCTTGAGGTATCTCCTCTCGAGTACGGTCCTGGCATTGGAGCTGATCTGTGGCTCCACGTCCCAGCCGGAGTCCGACTTGAAGTGTCTGCCATTGGGTGCGACAGAGTCCCCTTGCTTGTAGTTCGGTTCGCTCGACATCTCTCCCCCTCTCGCGTATCTGTCTGTTCCCCAACAGACTACGATATGGGTCGCACGGGTTGATGGCCTCCCCCCTGTCCTTGAAGATGGAGCGAGAGCATCCCCCCCCTCTTCATTGTTTAAACAGAGGCGAAAAGCTTTGCGGCTGCGTGCAGGGGATGGAATGAGCGGGCTTGATTTAAAGACGTTTTCCAACAAGACCTGGTAACACAAGTACTGGCTCTCCGCCAGTGTTTCCGCATATTGTTATCCGGTTTGTTACCAACATGTTTATCGGATGGCCGACCCAGATGCCGGAATTTCAGTGCGTGTCTGATATTTCCATTGGACTTCGGCAGATAACGGAGTCGCAAGGTCGGTTTCGTGTGCACGGCCCGGACCCGTTCCGCGCGCTCCACGGCCCGGCGCATAATTTGTATAAGAGCCCGACAATGACCGGTCGGAAGGAGCTCATCCGGTGGTCAGATGAAGGTGAAGGTCAAGCTGTTTTCCGCTTTCAGGGAGATCGTGGGGACGAAGGAGGAGGATCTGGACCTGCCTGAAGGCGTCACGGTCAACGGCCTACTGGATGAGTACGTCCAGAGGTTTCCCGCCCTGGACCGGTACAGGGAGCACATCATCCTGTCCGTGAACCGGGAGTATGGCGCCCCCGCGAGGGTACTGCGGGAGGGCGACGAGGTGTCATTCCTTCCGCCGGTCAGTGGTGGCTGAACCCCTGGTGTCCTGCAATACCTGCAAATACCCGTCTGTGCATAAACGCCCTTCACAGCGCAATGTGAGGGGACTGGCCGACTTCCTCGGCCCCGGTGGTGGATGTATGCGTACTCAAGCCTTCTGGACTTCGATTGCAGTCGTGGCCGCATTCGTGTTGTCAGGGACCCTTGTGCCAGTTGGCGCGGGAGAGGGGGACGGCGAGACGGGACTGACCGCTGTTATCATGGCCCCGCCAGTGGACTATGATTACAGGAACTACAGCGAGATCCGCGACATCCTCCTGCAGACAGTGGCGGACCATCCGGAGATCGCCGCCCTGTACGACATCGGCGACAGCTGGGAGAAGACCGCCGGCATCGCGGACAGGGACATCCTCGCCATAAAGATCTCCGACAACGTCGGCGTCGAGGAGGGGGAGCCCGAGTTCCTCCTCATGGCATTGCACCACGCGCGCGAGTGGCCGACCTCGGAGACCGCCTTGCACATAATACTCAACCTGACGGTCGGATACGGCGTCGACGACAGGATTAGTTGGCTGATCGAAAACAGGGAGATCTGGATCGTGC
>JAUPMC010000040.1 GCA_030836605.1 Thermoplasmatota archaeon
GAAAGGCACAAGCGTGCAAATCCGGTGTGGCAGATGTCAGAGCTGGATGAGATAAGGCAGAGGAAGTTGCAGGAGATGATGAGGATGACAGGTTCAGGGCTTTCCGGAGGCGTAGCGTATCCAGATTCCCCAGTGGTCGTGACAGATTCGGATTTCGAGGAGACGGTCAAGAAGTACCCCGTGGTCGTGGTGGACTGCTGGGCCCCTTGGTGCGGCCCCTGCAGGATGCTCTCCCCGACCGTCGACGCGATGGCGAAGGACCTCAAGGGGAAGGTCGTCTTCGCGAAGCTCAACACGGATGAGAACATCGGCACGGCCGGCAAGTTCAGGATCATGAGCATCCCGACCCTCCTTTACTTCAAGGACGGCAAGCTCGTGGACAAGTCCGTCGGCGCGCTCCCCCGGCCGATGCTCGAGTCGCAGGTCAAGAAACACCTTCAGTGATTCACGATGCAGTGGACTCAAGTCCACTTCCCCCCTCTTTTTCTGTTCAACATGACAGCGTGAGCTCCGTCGCTTGAAAAGTCTAAAATCGGATGCGGCCCATTGTCGGTGCGATATACATGGATTTCACGACGACCGTGGTCTACAGCGGGGGCTACCCCGCCCGCGTGGAGTGCCAGAACGGCATGTCCCTGGAGTACTCCGCGCCGATAGAGCTGGGCGGGATGAGGGGCCCGATGACGCCCGAGGACGCCTTCGTCGGCTCCGCGAACATGTGCTTCCAGATAGTGTTCAGGAGCGTCTCGGAAGGGCTGGGGATGAAGCTGCTGGAGCTCAGGTCCAAGGCCGTGGGCGACCTGCAGACCGTCGACGGGTTCAAGAAGTTCGTCAAGATCAGTCTCTACCCTGAGATGCGGTTCGCGGAGGGCTCCAAGGTGGAGAACCTCCAGAAGGCGATAGATGGCACGAAGAAGAGGTGCCTGGTCACGAACTCGATGGCGCTCCAGGTCGATGTCATACCGAAGATAATCGAGTGAGGTGTCACGCATGTGCAGGATGATCGGAGTCGTCTTCAGGTCGAGGTTCCCGACCGAATCGCTCGTGGCGCTCAGGGAGGTCGCCGGGACCGGCAGGATCCCCGAAGAGGAGGAGCCTGGCCACAGGGACGGGTGGGGTATCGTGTCGTTCTCTCGCGGCTCCCCGGAGCTGGTCGGGAAGAGCATCAGGCCCGCTCACATCGACCCGTCGTTCGACCCCGCGATGGCTTCGGCCGGAGCGGCCACGGGACCGAGCATACTGATCGCGCATGTGCGCGCCGCGTCGGCCGGGAGCGTCTCGATGAAGAACACGCACCCTTTCATATCCGGGGACCTGGTGCTGGCGCACAACGGCACGGTGAAGGGTGAGATCCCAGAGGCCACTCAGGCCCCTAAGGGGGACACCGACAGCGAGAGGCTCCTGATGCTACTCTCGGACAGGTTCGCTCGGACGAAGGACCTCGTCGGGTCGGTCACAGGGCTCGTCAGAGACGACCTCAAGGACGCCAAGTACCGAGGCATGATCCTGTTGGTCTCCGACGGGTCGAGGCTCGTCGGCTTCAGGAAGGTGAACCAGAATGACTGGGAATGGTACTACAAGCTCAAGGTCGCCGTGAGGGCGACCGATGTCATGCTCTTCCAGGAGGTCCCCGCAGGCTGCGCGGTCGACGGCTCGGTCTCGGAGGTCGAGGACGGCGAGCTCGTATCCATCGGCCTGGACCTCAGCGTGTCGAGGATGAAGGTCCTCTAGCCCTTCGACTTCTTGGCAGCCAGCTTGATGGCCTCCGTGACGCAGTCCCTCGGCATGATGGTGGCGATGGGGAGGTCGACGACCTTCTCGACGGTCGCGCTGACGATCGGCGCACAGACGACTGCGACCGCGCCGTCCCTCTCCGCCCTTATGGCGGCGACGATCGCGTCCTCGACCGTCGACGCGGGATATTCCCTGACGCGGACGCTCCCGTCACCTATGGGCACCGACCTCTCCTCGACCTCGTCGAGCACGTGGCGCGCGGCGATGACGGCGATGAACTTGCCCGCCCTGAGGCCTTCAGCCTCCCTTAGGGCATCCACGATCTTCCGAAGTATCCCCAGGCTCGGGGACCTGACCTCGTTGGTAATCTTGTAGAGGGTGCTCGGTGAGACCCTGGCCTTCTTCGCGAGGTCCTGTACGGTCATCCCTAGTTCCTCGAGGGCCCCGTTGAGCGCCTCTTTGAATGCCTCATCAGACCGCAGCGCGCCCGCGATTACTTTCCTAGATGCGTCTTTCATGTTTCCGACATATGCAAATGTTGGCCGGTCTATTTATACACTTGTACTAATGATGTGTCACCATGCTGGAAAGAGTTTAATACGCCACGGACGCTGACGTGTCCTCGTAGGGGAACATCATGGACAAGAAGACAATCGTGCTCGTGATAGTCGTCGCAGCCGCGGTCGTGTTGGCTGGGATAGCCACCGCCTTGTACATGGGCGGCAGCTCAGGCGACGACAGCGTGGGCTATGTCACAATGGCCCCGAGCCTGATGGACGGTTGGCTTGCGGCGAACCAGTCGGACGCGTACATCGCATGGGAGCCTTACGTGTCGTCGTCAGTGGTCGCCGGGACCGGCCGCGTCATCATGTGGTCGGACGAGATCATGCCGAATCACCCGTGTTGTGTGGTGGCAGTCTCGGAGGACTTCCTGGGGTCGGCCAACGGGTCCGACCTTACGGTCAGGTTCCTGAAGGCGCACATCGAGGCGAACAGGTGGATGGCCGACGCGCTCGCGGACCCCACCGGAGCGAACTACAGCCTCCTCCTCGAGATGGCCTCAGGGTTCACTCTCCGCAGCGAGGCAGTGGTCGAGGAGGGGCTGGAACACGTGGAATTCGGGTACGAGATGGGGGACGACTTCCTCTCCGCCCTCAAGGAATTCACTGACATGTATGTCGAATCGAACATAATCACCAACGACACGCTGGACGGTCTAGGGTACGAGAACGCGAGCGCGTTCATAGAGGACTACGTCGATGAGTCGTTCCTGGCCCTGGCCGACGACGTCGAGCCGAGCCCGACCATCCTCAACCCGGCTGACGAGGACGCGATAAGGCTCGGATTCCTGTCCGGGGACCTGCACCAGCTCGCGCAGTACGTGGCGCAGAACAAGACCGTCGGAGGCGGCGAGAAGGACCTGTTCGAGGTGTACGGCCTGAACGTCGACCCGCTGCCTCCCTACGCCAACGGCGGGGCGGTCATGGACGCGTTCAACCTGGGCGACGTCGACATCGGCTACCTGGGCGCGCCGCCAGCCATCCAGAAGCACGCGAACCTGGACATACCCGTCCGCATAATCGCGCAGGCGAACAGTGAGGGCAGCGGGATCGTGGTCCACGTGGACAGCGACATCCACACCCTCGCGGACCTGGTCGGCAGGACGGTGGCGACTCCGGGTGAGACGAGCATCCAGCACCTGTTGCTGAGGATCGCCCTCGAGCGGGAAGGCATCCCGTTCGTGAAGGCGTGAGGCCCCAAACCTCTATCTCGGGACAAGTCATTGGTGAGTGCGATGCCTGGAAGCCCCGCTGTACTGGCGAAGGTCAAGAACGCGGTCACGGCCAATTGGGCTAGGCTCGTCCTCGGGCTTGTCTCAGTCTCTATCTTCATCGCCTCGTGGGCGCTGATCTCGGTCTATCTCTCTGAGTCCGGGAGTTCGCTGTCCCCCTATGTCCCCGGGCCATTGTCGGTCGCTGATGCGTTCGTGAGTTCGTTCGTCGACTCCGTGCCTGGACTGGCAGACACGACGATGTGGGACATGATCTCATCCAGCCTGATCCGCGTCTTCTGGGGGTTCCTACTGGCCATGCTGGTCGCGTTGCCCATGGGGCTGGCCATGGGCTCGTTCAGGGTCCTGGACTCCATGGGCAAGCCGCTCGTGGAGATGTTCAGGCCCATACCGCCGCTCGCGTGGGTCCCGATCTTCCTGATGGTCTTCAAGAGCTTCTGGGGCCCGATAGGCATCGTGTTCCTCGGGGTCTTCTTCCCCATCCTGCTGAACGTGATATTCGGCGTGAAGAACGTGGACCAGCGGCTCGTGGACGCCGCGCGGACGCTCGGGGCCAAGAGGATGACGGTATTCACGAAAGTCGTGATGCCCTCCATCGTGCCCTACATGATGACGGGCATCAAGGTGGGGCTCGGCGTCGGGTGGATGTGCATCGTCGCCGCCGAGATGATGCCGATCCAGGGCGGCACCGGGGTCGGGTATTACATATGGCTATCGGCGGACTACGGCCGTTATGATTTCACATACGCCACCATGTTGGTGATAGGCCTGCTGAGCATCCTGACCACTGGTGTCGCTGAGATGATCGAGAAGAGGGTGTCCAGATGGATGGGGATGCGATGAGCGTCTGCATCGAGATACGCGGCCTCTCGAAGGTGTTCACGACCGGCAAGCGGCGCGTGGTCGCCCTGGAGGGCCTCGACATGGACGTCGCGGACGGCGAGTTCGTATGTCTTCTGGGCCCATCCGGCTGCGGCAAGACGACCGTGCTGCGCATAGTGGCGGGGCTCGAGCCGGCGACCGGGGGCAGCGTGCTCGTCCACGGCAAAGGTGTCTCGTCCGCGGGCCCCGAGCGGGGCATGGTCTTCCAGGAGTTCGCGCTGTTCCCGTGGCGCACGGTCCGGAGGAACATCGAGTTCGGGCTCGAGATAAGGGGCGTGCCCGAGGGGAAGAGGCGCGCGATATCCTCAGACCTCATCGACCTGGTCGGCCTCAAGGGCTTCGAGGACGCGCACCCGGACGAGCTCTCCGGCGGGATGAGGCAGAGGGTGGGGATCGCCAGGGCCCTCGCGAACGAGCCGACGGTCCTGCTCATGGACGAGCCTTTCGGGTCCCTCGACGCCCAGACCCGGAACCTCATGCAGAAGGAGCTGCTGAGGATATGGTCCGCGACCAAGAAGACGGTCCTGTTCGTCACCCACTCGGTCGACGAGGCTGTGTTCCTGGCCGACAGGATCATGGTCATGACCGCAAGGCCGGGCAAGATCAGGGAGGTCATACCGGTGCCGCTCAAGCGGCCCAGGGACCGCACCAGCGCCGAGTTCATCGCCGTCAGGGGCACTGTCCTGGCGGAACTGGACGAGGAGTTCGAGAAGGCCAGGGCGAAGGAGCTCTCTCCGGACTGAGGCGCGGGGCGGAACATAGAAGGCGGGCCACGCTCCTTCACCGCATGGTCATCTGATGATCGGGGAAGGGCCTTCGCTGGGTCGGAAGGTTTGGTTCTGGGTCATCCTGGGCATGTCCTCCGTCTTCTTCGCCGAGGTCACGGTAGGTTCCCAGCCGTTCCCGTTCTTCGACCCATTCGCGATACTCGTCGCCGTCCCCCTGTACACCCTCCACATGCTGGTGCTCGCGACCGTCGTGGTGCGCGGGCGCAAGGTCACGCTGAGCTCCCTGTTCGTGGCCGGGATTCTGTTCGGCCTCTACGAGGCGTACATAACCAAGGTGATATGGGACCCCTACTGGGAGTTCGGGACGACGGTCTACTTCGCGGAGATCGCGGTGGCCCAGACCGTCATCCTCATACTCTGGTACCACAACTTCTTCGCGTTCATCATCCCCCTGGCTGTCGGGGAGGCCCTGTGCACGAGCTCCTCGAAGGTGTTCTCCGCGCTGCCAGCAAGGGTCCGGCGCATGTTCCAAGTCGAGAGGATGCCGAGGACCCTCCTCGCCCTCGGGATAGTCTTCGGCATGTTCCAGGCCGCTGCGGGGCTTGGCCCGTCCGTCTCGCTGCTCAGCGTGGGTGCGAGCGGGCTGCTCCTGTTCGCCGTCTATCAGGCATACAGGATGACAGGGGGAGCGCGTCACTCCATAGACGCCCTCCTTCCGAGCGAGAGGCAGTTCCGTGTGCTTTTGGCGTTGCTGGTCTTGTTCTATGCGGTCATGACCCCAGCGCTGTTGCCCGAGAACCTCCCGGGCCCCGTCGGCCACGCCGCGGTCCTGCTCATGTATGCGGGTGCGATCCTGCTGCTCCGGGCCGCGCTGAGACGGAACGGCCAGGAACTCGCGGCCGAAGGGTCGGGGAGCGCCGACCCTGCGCTGGCCCAGGTGTCAGTGAAGCAAGTCGTGCTCTTCCTGGCGGTCTACGCCGTCTCGGCCACCGTGCTGGGCTTCGTCCAGCCAGTCGCCGGGGTAGCCGCCCTGTTCATGCACATAGCCGGTGTATGCGTCGGCGTGCTGATCCTGGCGAAGGCGGTCCGCACGAGCGTGAGACCACGGGAAGTCGTGCATAACGCTTAACTAATCTCAACACAATCCGCAAACTATGAGCTTCGAGCTAAATGTCGTCAGCAACACCCCGCTCACGCCGCTGAGCGACATCGACGAGGTCGCCATACTGTTCCTGAACCAGGTGGGCTACTTCCAGAAGGGTTACGGCCCGAAGACCGATGTCACGGACATCAGGGACAGCGTCCCGTACAGGCTCATGGTCGACCACTTCCTCGCGAGGATGGACAAGGCGTGGGTCGTCGAGGACCTCGCGACCTCCCTGGGCACGACCAAGGCGACCGTCTACAGGCACATCAACAAGCTGAAGGGGTTCGACATACTCGAGGAGATGAACGTCGACCAGCCAGATGGCTCGAGGAAGAAAGGGTACAGGATCAGGTACGGTAACCTGAGCAAGGCCTGGAACTTCACGGAGGCGCATGTCCAGGTCGCGATGGAGAACTACCGGAAGACGGTGGACCACCTCCAGGAACTGGCCTCCAAGAAAGGTGAGAAGCATGCCAAGAAAAGATGAAGCGATAGTGCTGACCCCAGGCTCGTTGTACCGGATCAAGAGCCTGGAGTCGAGGGACAAGCCGCTGGAGACGATAGGCGTGTTCAAGGGATACGCGGCCATAGCCCACGACACGGCGATCGTGTTGGATGTGGACATCTCCGCCGGCGACAAGAAGGAGAGGCTGGTGCGCCTGATACCGTCGCACATGATCATATCCATCGACGTCCTCAAGGCGGAGAAGGCGGAGGAGCTCAAGGAGTCCGACAGCAACGCCGTCTACTTCGGGTGACCCACGGGGCGCCATGATCGTCAAGCTCAACCCGGTCGAGATGAAGATACTGAAGATCCTGCGGGATTGGTATCCGGTCACGGTGGAGGAGCTCAGGGAGGAGCTCCGGATGAGGGAGGACACGCTAGAGCGGTCCCTCAAGTCGATGGCGGTCAAGGGGGTCTTGTCCCTCGAGCCGCTGAGCGACAAGACCTACGTACGGCTGCTCATGTCTGATGTGAGCGTAGCGCCCAAAGGCAAGAGGCCGAAGACGGGCGACGACCCGGGCGATTTCTACGACGCCCTTGTGTACCAATGATGGCGCCAGGCGCCGATAACTAGATATCAGGATTGACTTCTAAGAGCCGGTCGTGGGCTACGTAGACGATTTCCTCCAGGCGATAGTCTCAGGGGACGTGACGACTCGGGAGGGCGTGTTGAGGCTCAAGGCCAGGCTGTGCAAGAAGCACGGGCTGGCGCGGGTCCCGACGAACTACGAGATACTTGCGGAGGTTCCCGAGGAGCTAAGGGACGTCGTCGAGCCGCTCCTGAGGAACAAGCCCGTCAGGACCATGAGCGGCGTCGCGCCCGTCGCGGTGATGACGAGCCCGTTCGACTGCCCGCACGGCCGTTGCTCGTACTGCCCCGGAGGGGTCCCGAACAACAGCCCGCAGTCGTACACCGGCCGTGAGCCAGCAGCCCTCAGGGCGGCCACGAACGAGTTCGACCCCCACAGGCAGACATCGTCCAGGCTGGAGCAGCTCAGGGCGATCGGCCACAGGACGGACAAGGTCGACCTGATCGTCATGGGGGGCACGTTCACGTCGAGGTCGGAGGAGTATCAGGAGTGGTTCGTCAAGCGGTGCTTCGACGCGATGAACGGGAAGGACTCGGAGGACCTGGCGTCGGCCCATTCATTGAACGAGACCGCCCCGTCCCGGTGCGTCGGCCTGACAGTCGAGACGAGGCCGGACTGGTTCGGCGCGCGGCAGATCGACTGGTCCATGCGCATTGGCGCGACCAAGGTCGAGCTGGGCGTGCAGATACTGGACGACGGGGTCCTCGACGGGGTCAGGCGCGGGCACCGTGTCCAGGAAGTAGTCGACGCGACCCGCCGGGCCAAGGACGCTGGGCTGAAGGTGTGCTATCACGTCATGCCCGGATTGCCAGGGAGCACAAGGGAGAAGGACCTCCGGTCCTTCAGGTTGATGTTCGATGACGGCCGGTTCAGGCCGGACATGCTCAAGATCTACCCGACGCTAGTCGTCAAGGGCACGGAGCTGTACGACAGGTGGCAGAAGGGCGAGTACACCCCTCTGTGCGAGGATGACGGGGTCGCGCTCGTCGCTGAGATGAAGTCCATGGTCCCCCCGTGGGTCCGCATACTCCGGATACAGAGGGACATCCCCGCTGGCCTGATCGAGGCTGGGATACGCAAGGGACACTTGAGGGAGCTCGTGGCCGAGAGGATGGCCGGGGAGGGGTCCGTCTGCAGATGCATCAGGTGCAGGGAGGTCGGCCACAGGGACGTGGCCGCGCCTGGAGGCGAGACTCAGCCCGTGCTGCGCACGCTGAGGTACGACGCGTCAGGGGGCAGGGAGGAGTTCATGTCGTTCGAGTTCGAGGACACTGGCACCCTGGTCGGATACGCGAGGTTGCGGTTCCCCGGGGACGGGGAAGCGACCCACGCCATTGTGAGGGAGCTGCACGTCTACGGCCAGATGGTCCCGATAGACGACGCCCCGGGGCGCAACTGGCAGCACCGCGGGTACGGCGAGAGGTTGCTCGCGGAGTGCGAGCGCCGCTCGGCCGAGGAGGGCCGCTCCGAGCTGCGGGTCACGAGCGGCGTGGGCGCGAGAGGGTACTACAGGTCCCTGGGATACACCCGCCAGGGCCACTACATGGCCAAACCCCTGCGTGGCGGATGACCCGACGCTATGATTATAAGACTAGAACCTTTATCGCATAATCGTATCGAAGGGGGTATAGTTTGGCCTGTCTCAAATGCGGCACCATGACGGAGGACGGTGCCCTGCTCTGCGAGTCCTGCGCTGACGCGACCATCGCAGACCCGAGCTTCTTTCTCAATCCAGTGCTCATAGGCCAGAGCGTCTTCCACAGGCTGCGTGAGGAGGGGTCAGCAGCCGTCGCTCTGGGACCGGCGCACGGTGCCGGGCTCCCCCGGATGAAGTCATATGACATCGAACGCGTGGTCAACGACGCGATCATCCCCGCGATGAGGCAGGAGGAGGTCACCCCGTTCTGCGAGAGGTGCAACACGATACTGGCCCATCTCGGGGTCCCGCTCAAGTTCGACCGCCCCGTCATGCTCCTGAACGACGACTCCGCGAAGATCATCGGGAATATCGTGCAGAAGGTCAACGCGCTCGACGGCATGTACCCCGGACAAGGGGTCAGCGACCTGTACCTGCGCATGGGCATGGTCTACTGGTACGCGTATCATGGCATACTCCTGAGGACGGCCCCGGAGACCTGGTGCACCCGGAAGCGCCACGAGTTCTACGGGAGGGCGAAGAGGTACCTGTCGAGCGTCCCCGAGACCGACGACCTGAGGTCGATTGCGGAGTACAACCTCGGAGTGCTCAGCAGCGACGCCCACGATTGGACGACGGCGGAGGAGCACCTGTCGAAGGCCCTCGCTCACTTCCCTGGCGATCTCGCTCTCATAGAGTATCTCGCGAAGGCCCACCTCGAGCTCGGCAACGAGATGGAGGCGATGGCGAGGATAGACGAGGCGCTGGCCTCCGCGAACGCCCCAAGGCTGTGGGTCCTGAAAGGCCGCTTGCTTGAGGAGATGGGCATGCGGAAGGAGTCCATGCAGTGCTACAACCGGGCCCTCACGCTCGACCCGAAGTACATCGAGGCCTACGACCGCATCATATCGGTCCTGAAGTCCCTCGGGAAGACGGAGGAGGCCACCCTGGCGGAACGCCAGCGCGCGATGGCCAAGACGCCGGACATGGACCAGAAGGTCACCGACCTGATCTCCGAATTCAAGAAGGCGACCGCGGAGGCGGCCGTCCAACACGTGAAGCACACGCCTCCTCCGGCCCACCGCCCGCCTCCGGAACCGACGCCGGTGGAGCGTGTGTCGTACCCGATAGAGCTGGCCAGGGAGGCGATCAGCTCGGGCAACTACGACTCGGCCATCCAGATGTCAGAGGAGATACTGGGCGGGGACCCAGGGTCCCGGGAGGCCCAGCTCATCCTCATCGAGTCGTTGGTCGCGACCTCGGACATGGAGAGGGCGTCGGCTGCGGCCCACTCATTCTACGAGAAGAACCGCGAGGACAGCCGCGCGTGGTACTGGCGCGGCGTCGTCGCCAGCAAGACCGGCAAGTGGGGCGCGGCCGTGCAGTACTATTCCAAGGCCGTCACCCTGGACCCGTCCTTCACGGACTCGTGGCTCGCCATGGGCGAGCTGCTGCTCGAGAACGACAAGGTCAGCGGCGCCGACGAGAGCTTCTCGCGCGTCATCCAGATGAGTCCCAACAACCCCCGGGCATGGCTCGGCAAGGCGAAGGCGATGCACAAGCTGGGCAGATGGGGCGCGGCGATACAGTGCATGGACAAGTACAACATGGTCGAGCCTAACGACAAGGGCGCGTGGCTGCTGAAGGCGGACCTCCTGTTCGAGAAGGAGAAGCACAGGCGCGCC
Organism: Thermoplasmatota archaeon; assembly: GCA_030836605.1. Taxonomy (GTDB): domain Archaea; phylum Thermoplasmatota; class Thermoplasmata; order UBA10834; family UBA10834; genus UBA9653. The sequence goes on from JAUPMC010000040.1 coordinate 10,700, forward strand.
ATCGAGGCCTACGACAAGTTCCTCGAGCTGTCCCAGGATGACTCTTACGCGCTCGGCCGGAAGGGCATCGCCCTGAACGCCTTGGGCATGCAGGACGAGGCGAGGGCGTGCCTGGAGGAGGCCGTGAGGCTGGACGCCAACAACCGGGAGGCCGCCAACTGGCTCAAGACGATGTCCGAGGGAGGGGGTCCCTGATGGTCCAGCTCGACAAGATACTGAGCGAGCGCTCGGACGAGCGCACCCTCCGCGCACTGATGGCGCTGCCGGACATGGAGTTCGGGTCCGTCGTCGAGAAGGTCCTGGGATGCCTCGAGCTGAGGACGCTCAGGAGCAGGCCCAGGGGCGACTACATCATCGCCGATTGCGAGCACAGGCCGGACGGGAGGAAGTACACGGTGTTCTTCTCCCGGAAGGACGCGCCCGTGGCGAAGAACGATGTCCTGAGCCTCATATCGTACACGGAGAAGACGGGTTCGGACAACGCGCTCGTGTTCTCCGCGAGCGGGATCGCGTCCGAGGGCGAGAGGCTGTTGAGGGAGCGATCGATAGGCTACGCGGACGGCCCGAAGCTGGCCTCGCTGCTCCGCAGGTTCGACCTGGACAGGCTCGTGGTCGGCTACGCGGACTCCAAGAAGGCCGAGGTGGTGCCGGAGCCCGCGCGGATGAAGGTCGCGGGCAGCAAGCTCGAGGACGCCATGAGGGCCGGGTACGACGCCCTGGCGGCGAAGGACCACATGCGCGCGCTCGAGGCGTTCGACCTCGCGATATACATCGACGACACGTACGACGTGTCGTGGCGGCTCAAGGGCAACACGCTGGACGAGATGGGGTACAATGAGCAGGCGCTCGAGTGCTACAAGCGGGCGCTGGAGTTGCTGCCGGAGAGCGACGAGACATGGTTCTCGCTCGGGAACTGCTTCTACTCGCTGGGGAGGTTCACGGAGGAGATCATGTGCTACGACAAGGCACTGTTCTACAACCCCGCCCTCCAGAAGGCCTTGATAAACAGGGGCTCGACCCTGCACAGGCTCGGCCGGTACCAGGATGCCCTGGAGACATACGACCGCGTCCTGAAGATCAACTACCGGCTGGAGAAGGTCCACAACAACAAGGGCGCGACCCTGCACGCGATGGGGCACGGCCTGGAGGCGCTCGACTCGTACAACAGGGCGATCGAGCTCAGGCACGACTACGTCGAGGCGTGGATGAACAAGGGCAACCTGCTGTACGAGCTCGCCCGGTACGACGAGGCCCTCGCGGCGTTCACCCAGGTGACCGGCTTCAGGCCGGAGTACCCGAAGGGCTGGTACACCCGCGGGCTGGTCCTGAGGAAGCTGGAAAAGCCCACGCAGGCCAAGGCCGCCTTCGAGCAGGCCCTGAGGCTGGACCCCGATTTCACGGAGGCCAGGAAAGCGCTCGACGAGGAGTCCAAGAAGGTCTCCGCCGGCGTGGCCGACGTGCCCAGGCTGGTCGAGGACATATTCCGCAAGCCCTCCTCGGAACAGCCGAAACCCACCGAGGAGCGCGTCCCGGAGCCGCCCGCCCCCGTGATGGAGGAGGACGTCGTCACCAGGGTCCAGGAGCAGAAGGTGGAGGCGCTCGCGGAGGAGCTCTACGGCGACAGGGCGGAGCTGCTCTTCCTGCTCGGCCGCCTTGATGAGGCGTTCGACTTCCTGGGCAAGTCCCTGAGGCTCGAGGGCGAGAACGCCCCCTTGCTGACCGCGGCTGGCAACGTGCTCTATCGGCAGGGGAGGCTGGAGGCCGCGGTCAAGTCGTACGAGCACGCCGTGGCCGCCGACCCGACGTACGTCCCCGCACTCGTCAATCTCCAGACCGCGCTCATGGATTCCAAGGAGTGGGAGCCGGCCCATTCGGTCAGCGACGCGCTGAGGCGCTCGGGAGCTGGCTGGCAGGGGCACGTGCTCGCGTCGTACTCCGCCCGCCAGAAGAACGACTACCCGAAAGCCGTCGAGGACGTCGAGAACGCCATCGCGGCGGAGGGCTTGTCCGCCCTGCTGAACTACAGGGGCCTGATCAAGCTCGACGCGGAGGACATGGACGGGGCCGCCGACTCGTTCGCTCGCGCCAAGACCTCGCCGCTCGACCCCTCGGAGGCGCACAACAACGCGGGCGTCATGCTGTACAGGAAGGGGGACGTGGAGGCGGCCAGCATCGAGTTCGACAAGTCGATCAGACTCCTGAAGGCGAACGCCCCGGCGTGGAACAACAGGGGCTGCGTGCTCTACAAGATGGACAGGATCCGCGAGGCGGTCGCGTGCTTCGAGGAGTCCCTCATCATATCGCCGAGCCCTGTTGCGGCCATCAACAAGGGGTTCAGCCAGCTCACGCTCGACTCGCTCCCGGAGGCGCTCGCGTCGTTCGAGCACTCCCTGAAGCTCGGGGAGACGCCGGAGGCGCACAACGACCGGGGGATAGTCCTGCTACGCATGGGCAAGATCGAGGACGCCCACGCGTCCTTCGCGGAGGCGCTGCGCCTGTCTCCCGAGTTCAAGGACGCCGCTGCGAACCTGAGGAGGGCCGAGTCGCTCAGGCCACCGCCAGCCGCGGCCGAGCCCGGGTCCGGCCCGAAGGCCCCGCCGAAGATGGAGGTCGTGGGCGGCAAGGAGCCGTCGACGGTGAACCTGGCCCAGCTCACTCTCCAGAACCTCAGGGACAAGCGGAAGTCCGAGCTAGAGGCGATATGCGAGACCCTGGGGGTCAGCTCGAGGGGCACGAAGTCCGAGCTCATCAACAGGATAGTGCGGATGAAGAAGCAGCAGCTCCCCGGGAAGTGACCAGGGCGTCCGCTGTGCCTATGAACTCAGAGCCAGTCCCGTAGGCGCCGTCAGGCGATGTTCATCACGACGACGTCTCGGACGGCCTTCATCTCGCTGAAAGGCAGCACGAGCCTGCCCTGCGCGTCCGTCTTGAACAGGCGGGGCTCGACCTCCTCGGCCGGGATGACCAGGACGTTCTGGAGCTCTCCAGACTTCGTGTCTATCATGAAGTTCTCGATCATTCCGAGTATCTGGCCATCATTGGTCATCACGGTCTTGCCCTTTAGCTCGGTGATGAATTTGCGCATTGACATCCCATCTCCAGCTATCTGTAGTAGCTGAGGCCATTATCATCTTTGCTCTTCTTAGACATTGCGGTCTTGAGCTCTTGGGCCTGCGACTCGTAGTGTTTCATGGTCTCCTTGTCGGTCGACGGCTTCACTGTAGCGAGCGCGCGCTCGAAGTGCTCCATGGTCACCTTCGCGGCCTTCTTGTTCTGCCTGAGCGCCGTGAGCCCGGCCTCGCGGCACAGGTTCTCGATGTCCGCTCCAACATACCCCTCCAGCCTGTCCGCCAGGGCGTCGAGGTCGACCTTCTCCAGCGGCATCCTCTTGGTGTGCACCTCGAGTATCTTGAGCCTGCTCGCCTTCTCGGGGACGGGTATCAGCAGGAGCTTGTCGAACCTCCCGGGCCTCAGAAGGGCGGGGTCGACGATGTCAGGCCTGTTGGTCGCCGCGATGACGAACACGTTGTCCATGCCCTCGAGCCCGTCCATGGACGTCAGGAGCTGGTTGACGATCCTCTCCGTGGCCCCGGAGTCGTGGTGGCCGCCCCTCCTAGGGGCGATGGCGTCTATCTCGTCGAGGAACACGATGCACGGCGACACCTGTTTCGCCTTCTTGAAGATCATCCTGACGGCCTTCTCGCTCTCGCCCACCCACTTGGACATGATCTCCGGGCCCTTGATCGATATGAAGTTGGCCTTGGACTGGTTCGCGATCGCCCTGGCGATGAGGGTCTTGCCGGTCCCAGGGGGACCGTAGAGCAGGACGCCCCTCGGGGGCTTGATGCCCAGCCTGTCGAACGAGACCGGGTCCTCGAGCGGCAGCTCGATCGCCTCGTGCAGGTCCTTCTTGATGTTGTCTAGGCCGCCGACGTCGTCCCACGAGGTCTCGGGGATCTCGACCAGGACCTCCCTCATCGCGCTCGGCTCGATCTCCCTCAGCGCGTCCGAGAAGTCCGCGGCCGTGACCTTCATCTTCTCGAGCAGCTCCGCCGGGATGGGCTTCCCGAGGTCGATGTCGGGCAGATACCTCCTCAGGGCCCTCATGGCCGCCTCGCGCGCGAGCGCGGCTAGGTCCGCGCCCACGAACCCGTGCGTGGTCCCGGCTATCCTGTCGACCGCGATGTCCTCGGCGAGCGGCATGCCCCTGGTGTGTATCTCGAATATCTCCTTCCGGCCGCTCACGGTGGGGACGCCGATGTATATCTCGCGGTCGAACCTGCCTGGCCGTCTGAGGGCGGGGTCTATCGCGTCCTCCCTGTTGGTGGCGGCGATGACGATCACGTTGCCTCTGGTCGTGAGTCCGTCCATGAGCGTCAGCAGCTGCGCCACGACCCTCCTCTCGACCTCGCCGTGCACCTCGTCCCTCTTAGGGGCGATGGAGTCCAGCTCGTCTATGAATATGACTGACGGGGCGTTCTTCTCAGCCTCGGTGAATATCCCCCTGAGCCTCTCCTCGCTCTGTCCGTAGAACTTGGACATGATCTCCGGGCCCTGTATCGAGAAGAAGTTGGCCCCGGCCTCGTTCGCGACCGCCCGCGCGATGAGCGTCTTCCCGGTCCCTGGCGGGCCGTACAGTAACACCCCTTTGGGCGGGTCTATGCCGAGCCTCGTGAACACCTCAGGGTGCTTGAGCGGCAGCTCGATCATCTCCCTGATCCTCTGCAGCTCGTCCTCGAGACCCCCGATGTCCTCGTAGGTCACGGACGGCCTCGCGAGCTCGGTCACCTCGACCGGCTCGGTCTTCACGGACAGTTCCGTGAGCTCCGATATCTGGACTATCCCGCTAGGGGTCGTCGAGGCCACGACGAACGGCAGGAAGCCCCCCATGAGCGCGATGTTGGGTATGATGATCTCGTCGCCTTTGACGAGCGCCCTGTTCAGGAGACCCTTCTTGAAGAGCCCCTCGACGCCCTGACCGAACCTGACCCTCTTCCCCGCGGGTATCTTCGGGGCGACCACTATCTTCTGGGCAATCTGCGCCTCGGCCTTCCTGACCGTGACGTTCTCGCCTATCGACACCCCGGCGTTGCCCCTGATCATCCCGTCGATCCTGATGACGCCCTTGCCCTCGTCCTCGTGAGCCGCCCTGAACACCTTCGCGGCGGTCTTCTTGGTGCCAGCTATCTCGATTATCTCGCCGACATCCGCGTTCAGCTCCTTCCTCGTGAAGGAGTCTATCCTGGCCCTCCCCAGGCCGACCTCGGACTGGTGGTGGGCCCGCGCGACCCTGAGGGTTATCCCATCCGCTTGTTTCTTGGCCATCCGACCAGCAAATCACTCACTCTGCGGAAAAACGTTTGGGAGGATTTGAGGCCTCTCCGCTGACATTCGGCGGGCGGCCCTTCCCGGGAGACGATGTTCGACCTCATCGGGGAGGCATGCGCCACCATTCGGAGGGAGCCCTGGACCGGCCCGGAATGCCGGGAAAACCGAGGGTTGCTGAGAAAGCCTTAAGAAAGCCCTGTCCATACAAAACGCCGCGAGGCATTAGGATGCACGAGGTACGTTTCCATGGCCGCGGCGGACAAGGCGCGGTCATGGCTGCACAGGCACTCGCGAGCGCTGCGCATCAGGAGGGCGGTTACGCGACCGCCTTCCCGTTCTTCGGGGCAGAGAGACGAGGGGCCCCGGTGCTTGCGTTCACGAGGATCGACAAGAGCAGGATATACAGAAAGACGCAGGTCTACGAGCCGGACGTCGTGGTCGTCCTCGACGAGTCGCTCATCGACGTCGTGAACGTCGTTGACGGCCTGAAAGAGGGCGGCATGGTGATCGTCAACACGGCCAAGAGGCCCGAGGAGGTCGACGTAGGCAAGGACGTCAAGCTCGCCACCGTCGACGCCACGACCGTGGCCCTCGAGATACTCAAGCAGCCCGCGACGAACTCGTCCATACTCGGCGCCCTGGCGAAGGCCACCGGCATGGTCAAGATCGAGTCCGTCGAGAAGGGCATCATGCAGATATTCGGCGACAGGCTCGGCCCCAAGATCGGCGAGAAGAACGCCCTGGCCGCCAAGGCGGCCTACGAGCGCACCGTCGTCGGCTATTCACACGGCAAGCGCCCGCTCACGAAGCCCAAGAAGTGGCTCCCCGACGTCAACGAGCTCCCGATGGGGGCCGCGGGGATCACGAAGCAGACGGTCGCGGGCCTGGTCGGTCCAGGCTCCTTCATGGAGAACAAGACCGGTAGCTGGAAGGTGTTCCACCCGGAGTACGACAAGGAGAAGTGCACCATGTGCAACTTCTGCTGGTTCTACTGCCCGGAGGGCTGCATATACAGGAAGGAAGACCACATGGAGTTCGACATGAGCTACTGCAAGGGCTGCGGGATATGCGCCAACGAGTGCCCCGTCGAAGCCATCAAGATGTTGAGGTGAGAAGATGGTCCAGAAGGTCGTAACCGGCAACTACGCGGCGGCATACGGGGCCATGAGGAGCAGGGTCAAGACAGTCGCGGCCTACCCCATCACGCCACAGACGTTCATAGTCGAGCACCTGTCCGAGTTCGTCAACAACGGGGAGCTGGACTGCGAGTACATCGAGGTAGAGAGCGAGCACTCCGCCATGAGCGCGTGCGTGTCCGCGAGCGCCTCGGGCGTCCGCACGTTCACGGCGACCTCGTCCCAGGGCCTCGCCCTGATGCACGAGATACTGCCGATCGCGAGCGGGCTAAGGCTGCCGATCGTCATGGCGGTCGTGAACAGGTCCATCGCCGCCCCGATCAACATATGGGTCGAGCACAACGACATCATGCCCGAGAGGGACTCCGGGTGGCTGCAGGTCTTCTGCGACCACAACCAGGAGGTCCAGGACATGGTCCTGCAGGCGTTCAAGATCGCGGAGGACAAGCGCGTCGCGCTGCCGATGTCAGTCGGCCTGGACGCGTTCATACTGTCTCACACGGTCGAGCCAGTGGACCTGATGTGCCCTGAGGACGCGGACAAGTTCCTCCCCAAGTACAGCCCCCCGAGCCCGACGCTCGACACGAAGGACGTCAAGTCGGTCGGGGTGTTCGTGCCCCCCGAGTACATGATGGAGTGCAGGTGGCAGCAGGACAACGCCGTCAGGAACGCCCCAACCGTCATCGAGGAGGTGAACAAGCAGTTCGCCAGGCAGTTCGGCAGGGACCACGGCGGCATGATCGACCCGTACATGTGCGACGACGCGGAGGTCGTGCTCATCACCCTCGGCACGGTCAGCTCCACGGCCCACGAGGTCGTGGACGAGATGCGCGCCCAGGGCAAGAAGGTCGGCCTGGTCAAGCAGAGGTTCTGGAGGCCCTACCCCACCAAGCAGCTGAGGGCGATCGCGGAGAGGGTCAAGGCGGTCGGAGTGTTCGACAGGGCGGTGTCCTACGGTGTCGCTGGCCCGTCCTTCATTGAGTTCAGGAACGCCGCCTACGGGTTGAACGTGCCGACCATGGACTTCATCGGGGGCCTCGGAGGCAACGACGTATCGCTGGCGGACATACGCTTCATCTACGAACGCCTGCTGGAGGCGGCCAAGACCGGCAAGGCCAGGCGCGATATCACCTGGCTCAACACCAGGGGGGTGGAGCAGTGAAGCTCAAGGAACTGCCAGACGAGGAGATGTTCACGAGAGGGCACACGGCCTGCGCGGGCTGTGGTGGCGCGATCGCCGTCAGGAACCTGATGAAGATACTGGGAAAGGACACGGTCGTCGTCAACCCCGCGTGCTGCCTGCTCATCTTCGGCGCGACGTACCCTAACATCGCCTGGAAGGTGCCCTTCCACCATGTCGCGTTCGAGAACACGGCCGCGTGCGCGACCGGAATGGCCAGGGCGCTGAGGGCGAAGGGCGACAAGGACACCCTCGTCATGGGTATAGCCGGGGACGGCGGGACGGCGGACATAGGACTGCAGGCCCTGTCCGGCGCCGCGGAGAGGAACGAGGACATCCTCTATGTCATGTACGATAACGAGGCCTACATGAACACGGGCATCCAGAGGTCCGGGTCCACGCCATTCGGGGCTTGGACGACCACGACCCCCGTCGGGAAGGTCAGGTCGGGCAAGGCCAACTTCAAGAAGGACATGCCCCAGATCATGATGGCCCACAACGTGCCGTATGTCGCGACCGCGTCCGTGGGACACATCCAGGACTTCATCAACAAGTTCGAGAAGGCCAAGAAGATCAAGGGATTCAGGTACATCCAGGTCTTCACGCCGTGCCCGACGGGGTGGAGGCACGACACCGCGAAGACCATCGAGATGTGCAAGATGGCCGTCGACACCGGGATGTGGACCCTCTACGAGTGCGAGAACGGCAAGGTCACCATCAACAGGAAGCCGAAGATGACCCCCGTGTCGGAGTACCTGAAGGCCCAGGGGCGGTTCAGGCACATGACCGAGGAAGACATCAAGACGCTCCAGGACTGGGTCAACAAGAAGTGGGAAGCCGACCAGAAGTACGCCCAGATCAAGTCCTGAGCGAACGGCCGAAACCCTCGAGAAACCCCTTTCATCGTTCTATTGCCCCGACGCCACGGCCCGGGGTCACACCAGGCTCTTCCTCATCTCGACCTGCTTCATCGTGACCGCGAAGTCGAACTTGTCCAGCATCCTCAGGACCGAGGGCTCCTCGTTGATGTTGTACACGGCCGCCTTGTACGCGCCGAGCTCGTGGAGCCTGTTGAGCGCGAACTTGGCGAGCGACGTGCCCGTGCCCTCGCCCCTGTGGTCCGACACGACGCCCAGGTACGGTATGTAGCCGACCGTGTTCACCTTCCTGACGAGCACGAATCCAGAGGACACCGCGTAGCACTCCGAGCCCCGGGCGGATGTCTCGAGCGCGCACACCTTCCTCCTCTGCCAGCAGGTGTCCGCGTACGCCTTCCTGTGCATCTCGCGCAAGTCGTCCATCGACGCCCTGCGAGGCTGGTCTCCGTACCCGACGAACTGAACGGGCTTCCCCTCGGCGCAGACGTAGGCCCTGGTGTCCTGGTACCCGAGGGTCGTGTAGAGTCTGTGCGCCTGCTCGTTCCCGTGGATCACCTCGAGTATGGACGTCTTGGCGCCCTCGGCCAGCGAGAACTCCTCCGCCGCGAGCATGAGCTGCGTGCCTATCCCCTTGCCTCTGTACCCGGGCACGACACCCACGCCCCCGATCCAGACCTCGGGGCCGTCGACGACCGGGTTCACGTAGCCCACGACCTTCCGCCCGTCCAGGGCGATGATGACGTTCTCCAGCTTGCCCCCTACGGACTGCAGGAAGTCGACGAAGAACGACGAGCTGGACTTCATCGGGATGATGTAGTCCGAGAATATCTCGTTCTGAGCGTCGACGAGCTCGCCCAGCTCCCACTGCCCGATATGCCTCAGCCGTATCTTGTTCTGGACCATCCGTCCGCCCTCTACACCGCCTCTGGCTTCATGTGGGGGAACAGCAGCACTTCCTTTATGGACGGGGCGTCCGTGAGTATCATCGCGAACCTGTCGATGCCTATCCCCAGGCCCCCGGTCGGCGGGAGCCCGCACTCGAGCGCCCTGATGTAGTCGAGGTCTATCGGGTGCGCCTCTTCGTCCCCCTCGCTCCTCAGCCTGTCCTGCTCCCTGAACCTCTGCTCCTGCTCCTCGGGGTCGTTCAGCTCGGAGAAGGCGTTCGCGAACTCCCAGCCCACGATGAACAGCTCGAACCTCTCGACGAGGGCGGGGTTGCCCCTCTTCCTCTTCGCCAAGGGGGAGACCTCCACCGGGTGGTCTATCACGAATGTCGGGTTCACCAGGTTCGGCTGCGCCTTCTGGTCGAACAGCTCGGACACTATCTTGCCGATGCCGTCGCAGTCCTCGATGTCCCTGACGCCGAGCTTCATGGCCGCGGCCTTCGCCTCCTCGACCGTCTTGAGCGAGGATATGTCGAGGCCCGTGTACTCCTTGATGGCGTCGTGCATCGTGACCCTCCTCCAGGGCCTCGAGAAGTCCAGGACCCTGTCGCCGTACTTGATCTTGTCCGACCCGACGATGTGCATCGCGGCGTCGTACAGGATGCTCTCCGTGAGGTCCATGATGTCCTCGTAGTCCGCGTACGCCTGGTACAGCTCCAGCGAGGTGTACTCGGGATAGTGCTGCCCGTCTATGTCCTCGTTCCTGAAGTTCTTCCCGATCTCGTAGACCTTCTCCAGGTTGCCCACGATGCACCTCTTGTGGTACAGCTCGGGCGCTATCCTGAGGTACAGGTCCATGTCCAGGTAGTTGTGGTGCGTGACGAACGGCCTGGCCAGGGCGCCTCCGTAGAGCGGCTGGAGTATAGGGGTCTCGACCTCGAGGAACCCGCGCCGGTTCAGCCAGTCCCTCATGAACGAGATCATCCTGCTCCTGTCGACGAACCTCTTCCTCACATCGTCGTTGATCGCGAGGTCGAGGTACCTCTGCCGGTACCTCGTCTGGACGTCCTGCAGCCCGTGGAACCTCTCGGGGAATGGCGTGAGCGCCTTCGAGAGCACCTCGATGTGCTTGACCGCGATGGTGACCTCGCCCATCTTGGTCCTGAAGACGTTGCCGCGGACCCCGATTATGTCCCCCCGGTCGAGGGACGAGAAAGTGGCCCAGTCCTCCTGGCCCACCTCATCCATCTTGAAGTACAGCTGCACCTTGCCCTCTCTGTCCACGAGGTCGGCGAACCCCGCCTTCCCGTGCACGCGCAGCGCCATGACCCTGCCGGCGGTGGATACCTCCTTACCGCTCCTCTCAGGGCCTATGTCGGCGAACTCGCTCTTGATCGAGACCGCGTCGTGGGTCCGCTCGAACGAGTACTTCTCGTAAGGGTTCAACCCCCTCTTCTTGAGGACCTCCAGCTTGTTCCTCATCAGGCCCTTAAGGTCGCTCTCCTCTTCAGCCATCAGGCATCCCCCTCGCAGGGTGGGTTCTCATATCCTAAGGGCCTACTTAAAAGTAAGCGGGCCCCGGGCCCGGCACACGACTCGATCTCGCTCTCTCTCACAATCATACAGAACCACTCCCTCGGGGCGCGCGGCTCGCGCACACGTGCCCCGCTACTTCTTCTTGCCGCTCTCGGCCTCTGAGATGGCCGCGAGGAGCTCCTCTATCCTGAAGGGTTTCAGCAGGAAGCCCTTGGCGCCCGCCGCGAGCGCCTCCTTCTCTATGTGGAGGTCGGCGCTGCCGAAGAATATCTGCGCCTCCGGGTCCATCCTGAGGATCTCCTGGGTCGCGCTCACGCCGTCCTTGATGGGCATCCGCTGGTCCATGATGATGACGACGGGCTTCACCCTCATCTCCTTGTACTTCCTCACGGCCTCCTCGCCGTCGGAGGCGATGTCCACGACCGTGTGACCGTTGGCCTCGAGGATGTCTTTGTATAGGTCGACGATGAACTTCTCATCGTCGACGAGGAACACTGTGACTATCGTACAACCTCCAAATCCGTCTCTCCGAACTCCGGCCCCGGTCTCGTCCGCCTAGATGGGGCCGCGGGGCGACTCCATCCAGCCAGAAGGGAATCTGTCAATTATCTTGTAGGTTATATAATGTTTTTCATAATGTCGCGGTCGCCTGGGAATCGTGCGTAGACGCCCTGGTCAGGGCCGTAAAGGCTTATATATGGAAACCTTCAATAGGCTTCTCCGAAGCCTATGGCGAAGAACAAGAAAGGCGAGGGTTTCCACTCCGCGGCCGGACTTATCCGGTACTTCGACTCCGAGGACGACAAGGCCCTCAAGGTCAACCCGTGGCTCGTTGTCGCCATGTGTGTCGCCGCGTCCGTCATAGTCGTAGTCCTGGGCTCTCTGTACCCGACATAAGCCCCGTCCTGGATGTACAGATGTGATGTCCAGCGGTCTTCTATCGACGCAATAACTATATACCGTGTCGGGTTTCGCTGGTCCGCTCGAGGCGCAAGGACATGGCTGCTACCGAAGTCGTGTTTGGTTGTCTTCACGGGTGAAGACTCAACGGCCAGCCAGCGCTCTGGAGCTTTCTTCGCCGCACGCAAAACCCCCAGCGGTCTCGCTGCGGGGCCAGCGTCGGCGTCGTGTCAGGAGATGGTACGGTGAGCACTCTCAGGATAGCACTGCCGAACAAGGGAAGGTTGAACAGCAGCGCGGTCAGACTCATGAACAGGATCGGGTTCCAGGTCCCTGACTCCAACAGCAGGACCCTGCTCGCCGAGTTCGGCAAGGGCAGGTACCAAGTGCTGATGGCGAGGGCCCAGGACATACCGGAGTTCGTCGAGATGGGCGCCGCTGACATAGGCATAACTGGCCTCGACCTCGTGATGGAGACGAGGCGGGATGTCAAACGGCTGATGGACCTCGACTTCGGGAGGTGCAGGCTCGTCGTGGCGGTGCCCGAGGAGTCGGGGGTCAGGGACGCGTCCGGGGTCCCGGACGGGTGCGCCGTCGCGACCTCCTTCCCGAACCTGACGAAAGAGTTCTTCGGGGGTCTGGGGAAGGACGTGTCGCCCGCGGAGGTGTCCGGGGCGACCGAGATCGCCCCCAGGATCGGCCTCGCGGACGTGATAGTCGACCTGACGGAGACGGGGTCCACGCTGAAGCTGAACCACCTGCGGGAGGTGGGCGTGGTGCTCGAGTCCGTCGCGGTGCTGATCGCCAACCCTAGGTCCGTCGAGGAGAAGCGGCTCAGCATCGAGGAGGTCGCGAACGCCTTCGGGAGCGTCATGAACGCCTCGAAGAAGCGGTACATCATGGCCAACGTCCCGAAGGACAAGCTCCAGACGCTCACCACCCTCGTCCCGGGGGTGTCCGGCCCCACGGTCATGAACATCATGGGGCGGGACGACCTGGTCGCAATACACGCGGTCACCAACGAGGACGAGGTGAACGGCGTCATCGCGATGCTGAAGGGCATCGGGGCCGCGGGGATCCTGGTCATGCCGATCGACAGGATGGTACTGTGACATGTTGACTTACGACCTGTCTGATATGACCTCGGACGAGCGCGCGGCGTTGATCTCCAGGGCCGGGGTGGACCTGTCGCGTCCTCTGGAGGTTGCGCGCGGGATCATCGAGGCCGTCAGGAAGGGCGGGGACGAGGCTCTCATGGCGTGCGCCCGGGAGTACGACTCGTTCTCAGGCTCCAGCCTGAGGGTGTCCCGAGCGGACGTGAAGGCCGCGAGCGCCAGGGTCCCGAAGGAGCTCCTGCGAGCGATGGGCGTGTGCAAGTCGCGCATCGAGGCCTACCACTCCCGGCAACGGTTCGACCCGTTCGAGTACAGGGACGAGGTCGGCCTCTTCGGGCAGAAGGTCGTCCCGCTCGACAGGGTGGGCGTGTACGCCCCAGGGGGCAGCGCCGACTACGCGTCATCCGTATTGATGGCGTGCGTGCCCGCGCGCGTCGCGGGCGTGAAGGAGATAGTCCTCTGCAGCCCCGCCAAGGGCGGCGGGATAGGGGACGCGGTGTTGGCCGCCGCGGACATGTGCTCCGTCGACGAGATATACGCCGTCGGAGGGGCCCAGGCGGTGGCCGCGATGGCCTACGGGACGGGATCGATCCGGCCGGTGCGGAAGATAGTCGGGCCCGGTGGAGCGGTCGTGTCCGCCGCCAAGCTCCTTGTGAGGAACGACTGTGAGATCGATCTCCTCGCCGGGCCGTCCGAGATACTGGTGGTCGCTGACGGGAAGGCGGACCCGCGCATCATGGCCGCCGAGATGCTCGCGCAGCTCGAGCACGACCCGCTCGCGCGCGCGCTGTTGGTGACCACATCGAGGCGCGTCATGGAGGCGACGATGCGCGAGCTGCGTCAGATGTCGCTGTCCGCGCGGAGGAGTGACATCGTGGAGCGGTCGTCTGAGGAGGGGGCCGTGTTCCTGCTCGCGGGGAGCGTGTCCGGGGCCATGCGGTTCTCGAACGAGTACGCCCCCGAGCACCTCCTATTGGACGTGTCGTCCCCCAAAGCGGCGCTGAAGCAGGTCAAGAACGCCGGCTCGGTCTTCCTCGGGCGGAGCTCATCGGTCGCGTTCGGGGACTACTGCTCAGGGCCGAACCACATACTCCCGACCAAGGGCACCGCCTCCGCGCGTTCATCCCTGTCGACATACGACTTCTTGAGGATAGTGCCTTATCAGGCGGTAACCGTTTCAGGAGCCTCGGAGCTGGCCCCGACGGCGGAGATCATGGCTTCGGCAGAGGGGCTCTCCGGGCACGCCCAGGCCGCGGCCTTGAGGCGGAAGGTGAGACGATGACATCCCCCGGTGAGTTGAGGCGGAGGACGCTCGAGACGTTGACCAGGCAATCATACTCCCTGTCGAGGCCGGACATGGTCCTCCTGAACGACAACGTCAACCTGTTCGGGACGAACCCCGCTGTGGCCGAGGTCGCTGAGCGGTTCGACTTCTCGAGGCTCTGGGCGTATCCGAACGAGAACTCGGACGCACTCAGGTCCAGGATAGCGTCCGAGTTCGGCGTGTCCCCGGACGAGGTCGTCGTGGGGAACGGGTCGGACGAGCTTATCGACATGGCCTCGAAGTGCTTCCTGAACCCAGGGGACAAGTTCTGTTCCCCGGTCCCGACGTTCGGCATGTACAGGTTCTACGCGAGGGTCAACCTCGCGACAGTGCGCGAGATACTGCTGAAGCCCGACTTCTCGGTCGACGCTGACGCGCTGCTCGCGGAGGACGCCAAGTTGACCACCGTGTGCCAGCCGAACAACCCGACAGGGAACCTGTTCGAAAGGGGCGCGGTAGCTCGGATACTGTCCGACTCCTCGGGCGTCGTCGTCCTGGACGAGGCGTACGCGGAGTTCTGCGGGTCGGACATGCGGCGTGAGGTCATGTCCTCCTCTTGCGCCATGAGCATGCGCACCTTCTCGAAGGCCTACGGGCTCGCGGGCATCAGGGCGGGGTTCGCGGTCGCGAGGAAGGAAGTCGTGGACGAGATCAGGCGGGTCCGGACCCCGTTCGGGCTCAACTCGTTCACCGAGGCCGTCGCCATGAAGGCCCTGGACCATGGGAAGTGGGTCCAGGAGACAGTGTCGCGCATGAAGGCGGAACGGTCGTACCTGGACGGGCGGCTCAAGGCGCTGGGCTTCCGGACGCTCCCTTCCGACTGCAACTTCCTGCCAGCCAAGTGCCCCGTCAAGGGGCCGCCCCTGGTCGTGGCCCTGAAGGAGCGAGGCGTGGCCGTGAGGGACTGCAGCATGTTCCCGCTGATGGAGGATTTCATAAGGGTCACGGTCGGCCCGAGGCCGATGATGGATAGGCTCCTAGCCGAGCTCGAGCCCATCGTGCAGGGTGGGCGCGCATGAAGGTCAGCGTAATGGACTATGGCGTCGGGAACCTGCACAGCGTGTCAAAGGGGCTCGAGCGCGCGGGCGCGTCCGTCGAGGTGGTCAAGGACGCGTCCTCGCTCGAGGAAGCCGAGTGCGTCGTCTTCCCGGGCGTCGGGGCCTTCGGGGCCGCCATGGAGCGTCTGAGGCCGTCGGTCCCGGGCATAAGGAGGGCGATCGACTCCGGCGTGCCCGTCCTCGGGGTCTGCGTCGGCATGCAGATCCTGTTCGAGAGGAGCGAGGAGTCCGAAGGTGAAGGGCTCGGGGTACTCAGTGGGAGCGTCAAGAGGCTCGCGGCCCCGAGGGTGCCTCACATGGGATGGAACGAGGTGTCCCACGACGGCGGCCCGTTGTTCGAGGGCATCCCCCAGAGATCGATGTTCTACTTCGCCAACTCGTATGTGTGTCACCCGATGGAAAAAGTCGGAATAGCAGAGACGCTCTATGGGGAGACGTTCGTGTCCGCGGTCAGGAGAGGACGCCTGTGCGGCGTCCAGTTCCACCCGGAGAAGAGCGGCGCGACCGGGTTGAGGCTGTTGAGCAACTTCGTCAGGATGGCAGAGGGTTCCGCATGAAGGTCATACCAGCGGTGGACATCAAGGGCGGCAAGTGCGTGCAGTTGGTGGGCGGGAAGCCCGGCACGGAGAAGGTCGAGATAGAGGACGTGCTAGGGGTCGCCCGGAAGTGGCAGGAACAGGGCGCGGAGATGCTCCACATCGTGGACCTCGACTCGGCGCTCGGGACGGGCAACAACGAGTCGCTCATCGAGATGATCGTGGGCGACCTCGCGATACCCGTCCAGGTGGGCGGGGGCATCAGGACCGAGGAGAAGGTCCGCAGGCTCTTCGAGATCGGCTGCGAGCGCGTCGTGATCGGCACGCGCGCGGTCCAGGACCCAGACTTCATCAAGGCGATCGCGGCCGCGTACCCTGGCGACATCGTCGTGGCGATAGACTCCGCCTCTGACGAGGTCCTGATAAAGGGTTGGCAGGAGAGCTCGGGGAAGGGCACGGTCTCAGTCGTCAAGGACCTCGACCACCTCGATATCTGGGGCTTCTTGTTCACGAACGTCGAGGTCGAGGGGAGGCTGCAGGGCATAGACCCAGACCTCGTCAAAGGACTCATAGGCATGACACACAAACCGGTCATGGTCTCCGGCGGCTTCACCACCGCGGCGGACCTGGAGCTCGTCAGGGGGATGGGCGCGGACTCAGTCGTGCTGGGCATGTCGATTTACACTGGCAAGATAGATTTCAGGAAGGTCGTGAGGGAGTTCAGGTGAGCGCGGAGGTCCAGAGGCAGGCCGAGGTCGTCAGGGAGACGAGGGAGACCAGGGTCGAGGTGAGGCTCAGGCTCGACGGCGCTGGCGAGACGAAGGTCTCGGTCCAGGACGAGTTCCTCAGGCACATGGTCGAGACGCTCTCGAGGTACTCGGGGGCCGACTTGGAGATGTCCGCGAAGGGCGACCTCGCGCACCACCTGGTCGAGGATGTAGCGATAACCCTCGGCAGGGCCTACAGACAGGCCTTGGGAGAGGGACCAGTGAAGCGGATCGCGAGCGCGACCGTGCCCATGGACGAGGCGCTGGTGCAGGTCACGGTGGACCTGATAGACAGGCCGTACGCCCACCTCGAGGTCCCGGACATCATGTACGAGCACTTCCTCAGGTCGTTCGCGATGGAGCTCAGGGCGACTCTGCACACGATGGTCGTGCGCGGCAAGGACGACCACCACATCGTCGAGGCGACGTTCAAGGCGCTCGGACTCGCCCTCAAGGACGCGATGTCGCCGAGCCACTCCTCACTGTCCACGAAGTCGGGCGTCGTCTGGGGTGCGGCCAGATGACCTTGGCGAAGAGGATCATACCGTGCCTCGACGTCAAGGAGGGCGCGGTCGTGAAAGGCGTGTGCTTCAAGGACCTGAAGCGGGTCGGCGACCCGCCCACGTTGGCGGTGGAGTACCAGGCCCAGGGAGCTGATGAGATAGTGTTCCTGGACGTGAACGCCTCCGTCGCCGGCCTCAAGACGATGCACGAGGCGGTCCAGAGGACCGCGGAGCGGCTGTTCGTCCCGCTGACGGTCGGAGGCGGCATACGGTCGTTCGAGGACGTCAGGAAGACGCTCAAGGTGGGCGCGGACAAGACATCCATCAACACCGCGGCGGTCATGGACCCGTCCCTGATATCCAGATGCGCCGACGCGTTCGGGAGCCAGTGCGTGGTCCTCGCGTTGGACGCGAAGAGGTCCGGGGACTCATGGGAGGTATACACCCACTCAGGGACGAGGCCCGCCGGGCTCGACGCCATCGAGTGGGCCAAGGACGCCGTCGAGAGGGGCGCTGGAGAGGTGCTCCTGACGAGCATGGACGCGGACGGCACCAAGGAGGGGTACGACATCGAGCTGACCAGGGCGGTCGCGAGGGCGGTCC
>JAUPMC010000041.1 GCA_030836605.1 Thermoplasmatota archaeon
GCACGACCAGCAGCAGGATGAACGGTATCACGCCGAGCACGTTGACTATGAAGTCGATGATTGTCTCGATGAAGTCCCGTAGGAACTGGATGATCTCGTTGTCCGACTGCGCCTCCGTGACTGGTATCTCGAGCACATCGGACGAGTAGAGCACGCCGTCCACCTCGGCGTACGCGGTCAGGTATATCGTCCCGTTCGTCGGGATCGACGGCAGGTCCGCCACGGTGAACTCGGCCCATGTGGTGCCCGAGAACGACGCGGAGGCCCCAGCGACCTCACCCGGGGAGAAGCCCCACTCGATGTATGTCTCGCCTATCGTGCCCGGGTCCCCGCCGCTCACGAGCCATGTGATGGAATAGGTCTCGTTCAGTGGGACGTACTCCGGGTACTCTGTGAATGTGACCGTCGGCTCCGCGACCGCGGCGACCGCCTCGAAGGCGTTGACCACGCCCCAGCCCGTGCCCGTATCCCAGCCGGGTATGCTCAGGTCCCTCGCGGTCTCGTTGATGTTCTGCCCGACATCCTCTGGCGTGAGCGCCGGGTTCACGGACAGCATCACCGCCGCGACGCCCGCCACGTGCGGCGCCGCCGCGGACGTCCCGGACAGGTACTGGTAGGCGCCCCCGCCCATGGTCGAGTATATCAGCACCCCGGGGGCCATGACGTCCAGACCAGTGCCGAAGTTGCTGAAGCTGGCCCGCCTGTCCGTGTCGTCTATCGCGCCGACCCCGATGACGTTCGGGAAGGCCGCGGGATATGTTAGCGTGCTCGTGCCGCTGTTGCCCGCGGCCGCGACCAGCACGACGCCCCTGCTCGCGGCGTAGTTGACCGCGTTCTGGAGCGCGGTGCTCGTGCCCTCGACCCCGAGGCTCATGACTATGACATCAGCGTCGTTGTCCGCGGCGTACCTCACGCCGTTCGCGACTGTCAGGTCCGTGCCCTCGCCCGAGTCGTTCATGACCTTCACGGCCATGAGCCGCACCTGGGCCAGGCCGGCCACCCCCTCGCCGTTGTCGGTGACGGCCCCGACCACGCCCGCCACGTGCGTGCCGTGGTATGTGTACGTGTTCTCCTGCCAGTCGCCGTCGTCGTCGTACCCGTTCGTGTTGTCGTCCATCGGGTACCAGTTCTCGTCGACGAAGTTGTATCCGTAATACCCGTCATCGTTGGTCCACATGTTCGCCGCGAGGTCCTGGTGCTCCCAGTCTATGCCCGTGTCGAGCACGGCGACGACCACGTCGTGGCTCCCGAGGGAGATGTCCCACGCGTCGTACGCGAGGATGCTCTCGAGGCCCCACTGGCTGGATATGTCCGGGTCGTCTGGCGTCAGCAGCACATGTGCCTTCCGCTCAGGGGAGATGCTCAGGACGCCGGGGTGAGACATGACCTTGTCGAGCAGGCTCTCGGGCGAGCCGCCCAGGGAGACGCCCATCAGACATGCCGATGAGTACGATGACTTGACCGCCCCGCCGTTGGCCGTGACGAGGTCCGCGACCATCTCAAGGGAGACCGCGTCCGCGGTCTCTATCACGATGGCGTCGGCTGAGTCTAATAGCTCCGAGAATGTGGACGTTGCCGCGGTCCCAGCCACATGTGATTCTGGCGGCAGTGGCTGCACGGGACCTGCGAGCATGAGCGCCGCGGCGAACAGGACGCTGACGATCAGAGTGAACCGCATCTGTGCACCTTTGGTACGATGAGACGCGTCTTGCGCCCGCGGAGCATGCCGTTCCCCGCTGGACTCGGACGGGGTCATGCTACCAATTCAGGCGCATAAATACGTTTTCCCTTGAGATTCAGCTCTGACACCCACCTCCGGGGCGCCCGCAAGGTTGAATAAGGCACACGCGGCTCAGCCACATGCATGGATGCGCTCACCGCGGTGGTCCTCGGCATCATACAGGGCGTCACCGAATGGCTCCCGGTCTCGAGCTCGGGCCACCTCGCAATCGCGCAGGAGCTGCTCGGGCTGGACGCGAGCGAGAACCTCTTGTTCGACCTCGCGCTGCACATGGGCACCCTGCTCGCGGTGTGCGTCTACTTCAGGAAGGAGCTCGGCAGGATCGTGCTCTCGTTCCTGCGCCCTGGCGACAAGTCCGGGGACGCGAAGGCCCTCAGGGCCCTCGGGGCGCTCATACTGCTCGGCACGATACCCGTCGCGGTCATCGGGCTCGTCCTGTCGGATAGCGCGGAGGACATCTTCACGCTCCCGCTCATAGGCGCCGCCCTGGTAGTGAACGCCGTCGTGCTCCTGCTCGCCGAGAGGGCCTCGAGGAAGGCCGCCAGGAAGTCCGTGAGCCTCAGGGACGCGCTCGTCGCGGGGCTCATGCAGGCGGTGTCCATCGTCCCTGGCATATCCAGGAGCGGCTCGACCCTGTCCGGGGGCATGTTCTCCGGGCTCGAGAGGGAGGCCGCGGCCACGTTCGCGTTCCTGCTGTCCGTGCCCGCCCTGCTCGGGGCGTTCGCGTACGGCTTCGCGACCCTGGACAGGTACGACCTCGACCTCGCCTCGACCGCGCTCGGGGCGGCCGTCGCGTTCGCTGTGGGCTTCGTGTCGATTGGATATCTGCTCAAGGCCGTGCGAGCCGGGAAGCTCTGGGTGTTCAGCGCGTACTGCGCTGTCCTGGGGACCGCGGTGCTCGCCCTAACGCTATAGAATCGTCAATCCTCGTCCAGGGTAATCTCGAGCTCCACCGCGATGGCTATCTTCTTCTCCTCTCGCTCTTTCCGCCTCTTGCCCGCCGCGACGTACGCGACCGCGGACAGGACGGCTATGGCAGCGGCGGCGACGACGATGTGAATCCAGTACTCCCCGAGGATGTCGGGGCTGGGGGGCGGGGGGTCCGCCACGTTCGGGAGCGTCCCGGCGTACCACTCGTACAGGTTCGTGTACCCGTCCGAGTCGTAGTCGGCGTCGGCGCCCGGGCTCATCGAGTCCATGTACGCCATCTCCCACCAGTCGGGCAGGCCGTCGGAGTCGTCGTCGTCCACCGATATCACGGCC
>JAUPMC010000042.1 GCA_030836605.1 Thermoplasmatota archaeon
GGTGCTCGTCTTGGTCGGCTTCGTGATGGTATTCGCCGTCTCCCTTATCCTGCGGCACGAGGTCTCCGAGATAGTGAAGCACGTGAACTACTCGAACCTCGGCGTGCGGTCCGAGTCCAAGGGCGCCATCGTCGGCCTCGTCTCGTGGATTGTGGCGGGGGCGACAATGTCCGCCCTCGCGATAGTGTCGACATGGACGTATTCATGGCAGTTCTCGCTCGTAGTGGTCGTGGCGTATGTCGTGTCATTGGTCGTCGTCATGTTCAGCACCTATGCCAGGATCCACATCGATGCCCCTGAGATGCCACAGAAGGTCTACAACTTCCCCAAGCCGGTCCTCGCATGTGACGACGGCGAGAAGGAGCTCCCGAAGCCCGTGTACGGGGTTGTCAAGTCCATCCCGAGGAACGCCCAGCTCTGAACCGTTTCGGCCCCGCGTCGGCGGACCACCGTCCGATGCGGTGGTACGATTATACGCCCTCACGCGCATACGTGCGCTCGTGCGGGTCATGGGCAGGTCATACGAACTGGGCCCGGTCTGCGGCCTTCTCGCCATCGCCTCGTTCTCGGCACTGTACCTCATCGCGGCGTCCAATGACCCGGACTACACGTTCCTGGAGAACTACCTTAGTGACCTCGGGGTCGGCCCGTGGGCCTGGGCCTTCAACTCGGCCCTCATGCTGTCAGGGGCGTTGATCGCTCTGTTCTCGCTCCTCGGTCTGCACCCCCTCCTGGGCCACTCCTTGCCCGCGAGGGCCGGGCCAGCCCTGCTCGCCGTCGCGGGCGTCCTGCTCGTGAACGTGGGGATATTCACGGAGGACTCGGGGGATGCGCACCTGGCCTTCTCCATCGCGTTCTTCCTGACCCTCCTAGCAGCCTTGGGCGTCCTGACGTACGCCCTGCACGCCACTGGCGCCCTTGGCCGGGTGGGCACAATCGCATCTGCCTCCGCGTTCGTATTCGGCCTGGCCCTCCTCGCTATCGGGCTGGGCCCGTTCTCGGAGACATTGGCCGTGCTGACCGCACTTGTCTGGGGCACCGTGACGTCCGTCCTGATGCTGACAAAGGCCCGCGGAGCGCGCGCTCAGCGGGGCCCGGTCCCACCTACTTTGTAGGGTGTGTCTTGGAATCATTTTAAGACAAGGATGCAATCAGCAGGCCGATAATCAGCGCCCCTTCAGGGGCGCCAGTGAGGATGATGTCATGAATGCCAAAGACTACATCGAACTCGAGGGAACATACGGCGCCCACAACTACCACCCGTTGCCCGTCGTCATATCGAAGGCGAAAGGCGTCTGGGTCTGGGACGTCGAGGGCAAGAAGTACATGGACATGCTCAGCTCGTACTCGGCGATCAACCAGGGCCACCTGCACCCGAAGATCGTAAAGGCCGCGGTCGACCAGATGGGCAGGGTCTCGCTCACATCGAGGGCGTTCTCAAACGACAGGATGGGCCCGTTCCTGAAGAAACTCTGCGAGCTCGCGGGGCTCGAGATGGCCCTCCCCATGAACACCGGGGCGGAGGCGGTGGAGACATCGATCAAGCTCGCCAGGAGATGGGGCCACATGAAGAAGGGCATCCCGGAGGACAAGGGCGAGATCATCGTGTGCGAGAACAACTTCCACGGCCGCACAACCACGATCATAAGCTTCTCGTCAGACCCTGACTCGAAGAAGGGCTTCGGGCCGTTCACCCCTGGCTTCGTCACGATACCGTACAACGACATCAAGGCCTTCGAGAAGGCCATCAACAAGGAGACGATCGGCATATTGGTCGAGCCCATCCAGGGCGAGGCGGGCATCAACGTGCCCTCGCCGGGATACCTCAAGGAACTGAGGAGGATATGCGACCAGAAGGGCATCCTGCTTATCATAGACGAGATACAGACCGGCTTCGCGCGCACCGGCAAGATGTTCGCCTTCCAGCACGAGGGCATCAAGCCCGACATCCTGTGCGTCGGCAAGGCACTCGGCGGGGGCCTCTACCCCGTGTCCGCGGCGGTGTCGACGAGGGAGCTCATGAGCGTGTTCAAGCCAGGCTCCCACGGCAGCACGTTCGGCGGGAACCCGCTCGCGTGCGCGATCGCAGAGGCGTCCTTGAATGTCCTCGTGGAGGAGAAGCTGGACGCGAAGTCGAAGGAGATGGGGGACTACTTCGTCAAGAGGATCGAGGACCTCAAGATCGAGAAGATCAAGTGCATAAGGCACAAAGGCCTCCTCATCGGGGTCGAGTTCAAGCTGGGCCCCGGGGAGACCGTCAGGCCAATCTGCGAGAAGCTGATGGCGGAGGGCGTCCTGGCCAAAGACACCCACGAGAAGACCATCAGGTTCGCGCCGCCCCTGGTCATCTCGAAGGCCGAGGTCGACTGGGCGATGGAGCGGATCAAGAAGGTGTTCGAGGCCTGCTGACGGGCCGCTCTCCACTGGGCCGATATGGCCTCCAAGTGGAAATCATCGAGGCACAGTACGTTGCGCAACTACTTCGAGTCGAATGACTATGCCTCGTCGGGGTTGCTTCGATGCAACAGTCAAGGAGCGGTCAGATACACATCCTCCGGCTAGACGACGGCGAGGACATCATCGAGTCGATACTGAAGTCAGCGAGGGATTCGAGGTCCACCATGCTGATATGCGCCGGCCTCGGGATGATCACCGACTTCGAGCTCGGGTACTTCGAGAAGGGAGAGTACATCAGCAAGTCGTATCCCGAACCACATGAGCTCTTGTCCATCCAGGGCGTGATATCTGGATACGGCGAGCACAGGGTCCACATCCACGTCTCCGTCGCGGACAGGGAGCACAGGATGTTCGGCGGGCATCTCCTGAAGGGGAAGGTCTGGATGTCCAACGAGATCGGGATCCTGAGGTTGGACGGCGTACGGTCGACCCGCGAGATGAACCCGGAGAAGAAAGTGGCGATCCTGAACCTCCAGTGAATCGGCCGGCCACGAATGTAGAGTGCGGCTGCCGGGATTCGAACCCGGGCTTGAAGCTTGGGAAGCTTCAGTCCTAACCACTAGACTACAGCCGCTCCGGGCTCACTTGACCGTCTCGAGCTGGCTTATGATGTTCCAGATGAGCGTCCGCCCGTGCAGCGGTATGTTTGGGTCGTTGGCCAGCTCGTCGAGAATCATGATCGCGCTGGCGCTCCTGATGTCGAGTGCCTCCTGCTTCTGGGAGAGGCGCTCCTTGGCCTGGGTCGCGCCGCGCCTGATGTTCCTCGGCACGGAGTTATCGTCCGCTAGCTGGTCTAGAACCTCCATTATCTGCCTGAGCCTCGCTTCCATGTCCATCTGAGACCACCTTGCCGAAACATCGTTCGAATGACAGTCGGGAGAGGAATCACTCCTTGTTCTCCTCTTCCGGCTCCTTGACCTTCCCGCGCTCCTTGAATGTCGTCACGACCATGAAGGTCTTCGTCTCCTTCACGCCCTCAATGCTCGCGACGTCGTCTACAATGAACTTCTTCAAGGCCGCGTAGTTGGGGAACCTGGCCTTGGCGATTATGTCCGTGTCGCCGGTGACGAGGAACACATCCTCGACATAGTTGAACCCTGCGATCTTCTGCGCCACCAGGTCCGAGCCCTTCGTGTCTATCTTGAAGCTCACCAATGCGGCGACCTGGTCCTCGCCGTAGTACGACGATATGATTTCCTCGTACTCCTTCTTGTCCTTCTCTTCCATTCAAAGCGCCCCCTATCGGTCCGCCTCGGCCTTGTGGTGCCCGCGCCCGGCGCTTCCGGGACGAATACGGCTCCGGCGAACCCTTGACCGCGTTCGGCTGCCTTTCTACTACGCACTCGCGCGCGAACTCACAGGCGCGCGCCCTCGAACTCCTCTTGGAGGTCTATGATGACCTGCTCCAATATCTCCTCCAAGGAGGCGCTCCTGTACTCTCTAACGCCGCCCAGGTCGCTCTGCACTCTGGCTACGTACGCGGCGTTGCTCTTCAGAAACTCAACGTTGCACAAGGGCTCTTCCATCCGTGTTCACCCCATCTGGCCCTGGGCACCACCCGAGGCCATGGATTGCACGCTGGCGCGCTATACGTGCACTATTATTTAGAACTTTCTTATATGGTTTTCGGTCCCAGGCACGGGCCAGCTATCCTGGTCCTTGGCATGACAAGGCTAGTCACGGTCCGGGGACCCCGATCCCGCCGATGTCCAATAGCGTCCATCGCCCTCGAATAGGTATTATATATCGTCCCCGCCGTTCCAAATAATCCGATGAACTCGGCTGGCCAGCATCTGATTATAGTCATAGGCTGATTCTAGCCACCATTGCCGAGTTTGTGATAGAGCCCTTTTGGAGGAGTCTGTTGCGATGAGGAGGTACTACCGAGAACCCGCCGGGGAGACCCTGCCCGTGATCGAGGCGGAGGTCTTGGCGCTCTGGGGAGAGGAGGGCATCCTCTCCAAGGTCAAGGAGCGGATGCGGGGCGGAGAACCTCTCGTGTTCTGCGAAGGCCCTCCGACGGCGAACCGACCGCCGCACATGGGCGACGCGCTCACGCGCGCGGTGAAGGACGCGTTCCTCAGGTACCATATCATGAACGGCCGCAGGGTCGTCCCTTACATCGCCGGCTGGGACTGCCACGGGCTCCCGGTCGAGCTCGAGGTCGAGAGGAGCTTCGGGACCGACAGCAAGGCCGCGATAGAGTCCTACGGCGTCGACAGGTTCAACGCGGTATGCCGCGAGAGCGTCGTGCGCTACAAGGCCGATTGGGAGGAGATGAGCCGGCGCGTGGGCTACGGGATCGATTACGAGGGCGCGTACCTGACGATGTCGAACGAGTACATCGAGAGCGTCTGGTGGTCCCTGAAGCAACTGCATTCGAAGGGGCTTCTGTCCAAGTCATCCCAGGTCGTCCCGTACTGCCCGAGGTGCGGCACCTCCCTGAGCACGCACGAGGCCGCCCTCGGCTTCGAGGAGTCCGAGGTCAGGTGGACCCTTGTGCGGTTCAAGGTCCCGGCCATCGACGCGTACGCCCTCGTGTACACGGAGTCCCCGTGGACATTGGTCGCGAACGCGCTGCTGGCGGTCGACGCGTCGAAGCAATACTCGGTGTTCGAGCTGTCTGGCGAGAAGCTGCTCGTGGCCGATGAGAAGGCGGCGCTCCTCGGGTCCGCCGCGAAACCCCTCAGGACGATGCGTGGTTCGGAGCTCGTGGGCCTTTCCTACGAGCCGCCGTTCGAGTACCACGGTTTCGACGGGCGAGGGTTCAGGGTCGTCGCCTCCACGGAGGTCACCAAGGAGGAAGGTACAGGCGTCATGCACGTGTCCCCTCCATATGCGTCCGCGGACTGTGGCATCGGCGCGGCGGAGGGCATCGACCTGTTCGACCCGGTGGACGACACTGGCAGGTTCACGGACGCCGTCCCCGAGCTCGCTGGCAGGTCCGTGCACGACGCATCGTCCGAGGTCGTGCGCATGGTCGAGGTCAAGGGCCTGCTCTTCAAGTGGGGCCTGACGAAGCGGTCGAGCCCGTTCTGCTGGCGGTGCCGCACACCTCTCATGCACAGGCTGATGGACGCGTGGTCCGTGCGCGCCTCGGGCGCGAAGGAACGCATGGCCCAGCTCAACGCCGGCGTGAGGTGGGTCCCTGAGGACTACCGGGACGGAAGGTTCGGCGCCTTCCTCGAGGACGCGAAGGACTGGTCGGTCAGCAGGAGCAGGTACTGGGGCACTCCCCTGCCGGTCTGGCGGTGCCCGTCAGGGCACGAGGTCTGCGTCGGGAGCCTCGAGGAGCTGTCCAGGCTCTCCGCGGCGCCACTCCCGGCCCCGCTCGACCTGCACAGGCCGCAGATCGACTCCGTGAGGCTGCGTTGCCCCGAGTGCGGGGGGGAGATGTCCAGGGAGCACTATGTCCTCGACTGCTGGTACGACTCCGGATGCGCCCCGTTCGCGCAGTATCACTATCCTTTCGAGAACATGGCCGAGTTCGAGACCCACAGGTCGGTGGACTTCATCACGGAATCTGCGGACCAGACCAGGGGCTGGTTCTACACGCAGCACGTGCTCAGCACTCTGCTGTTCGACGCCCCCGCGTTCAAGTCGGTGCTCGTCCTCGGGAACCTGCTCGATGACAAAGACCGCGTCGTGAAGTCGTCCGCCGAGGGCGTCGCCACTCCAGGGGAGGTGTTCTCGTCCGTGGGGGCCGACGCGGCGAGGCTGTACCTGCTGGATTCGGCGGTGTGGCAGCCAGTCAAGTTCTCCATGGACGATGTGAGGAAGGCCATGTTCGGCACTTTCACGACAGTCCTGAACCTGTACGCGTTCTACTCGTCGAACGCGAACGCGTACGGTTACACGGGCCAGGAGGCCAAGGAGCGGACGCACGACCTCGACAGGTGGATCGTGTCGAGGCTGAACACGACGGTCAAGGAGGTCAGGGCGGGTTTCGACGCGCTCGAGGTCCAGTCCGCCGTGCACGCGGTCGTCCGGTTCATCGACGACCTCAGCGGCTGGTACGTGCGCAGGTCCAGGAGGAGGTTCTGGGTCGAGAGCGACCCGGAGGACAGGTTCTCCGCGCACGCGACGCTAAACGAGTGCCTCACGACCCTCTCGCTCCTGATGGCCCCGGCCGCGCCGTTCTTCTCTGATTGGCTGTACCGGAGACTACTGGGCCGGAAAGGGTCGGTGCACCTGGAGGACTTCCCAGTCGCCGACGAGTCCCAGATAGACCCGTCCCTAGAGGTCCAGATGGCCCTGGTCCGACAGGCCGTCGAGGCCGGGAGGACCGCCCGGCAGGGAGCCAACATCAAGCTCAGACAGCCGTTGGACGAGGCCGTCATCGCGGCCGGGAGGGACGGCGCATGGGTCCTCCGCAGGTACGAGAAGATGCTCTCGGAGGAGCTCAACGTGAAGAGGATCGAGTGCGTCGAGTCGAGGGAGGGCATGGTGGAGTTCGTCGTCTCCCCGAACCTGAGGACGATCGGTCCCAAGTACAAGGAGACGGCGGCCGAGGTGTCCAGGATGCTGGGGCAGGTGGACGGGAACGAGCTCGTCAAGCACCTCAGGACCGTCGGAAGGGTGAGGCTCGGGGGCTTCGACCTGTGCGAGGAGGACGTGGTCGTGTCGGAGAGGCAGAAGAGCGGGTACGCCCACGCCAGCGCCGGGGACGTCCATGTCTACATATCGCTCGGAATCGACAAGAGACTCAAGATCGAGGGCCTCGCGAGGGAGGTCATCAGGCGCGTCCAGCACATGCGCAAGGAGCAGGGGCTGCGGTTCGAGGACGAAGTGGAGGTGGGATACAGCGCCCACCCGGACATCGAGGCCGCCATCGCGTCATACCGGCCACACATATGCAACGAGACTCACGCGCGCTCGGTCGAGAAGTCGTCGTCCACGGATGGCGCCAAGAGCTGGACAGTGGACAAGATGCCGCTCGAGCTGACGGTCAGGAAGGCCGGACACTGACCTTGCGCTTCCTCGACGGCAGGACCTTCTCCATCATGTACGCGTGCCTGCCGGCGCCGTAGTAGTCCCTTATGATGGCCCTCAGGGAGTACCCGTGCTTGAGGTACAGCGTGATGGCGGGCTCGTTGCCGACATCGACCTCGAGCCCGAAAATCCTCGCGCCCAACATCCCCAGGGACTTCTCAGCCTCTCGTAGCAGAAGGGAGCCCACGCCCTTCCTCCTCCGAGCCGCCAGGACTGCCATCGACGCTATCCTGCCCTCGGCTCTGCACTTGGAGCATAGGCACATGGCGGCCCCTACGACCTCGCCCTCGTCCTCCGCGACGAGGGCGAACGCGTCGTCCCTCACGAGGAAGGCCTTGAGGGTGCCCTCTGAGAACTTCTCCGCTCCGAAGCACTCCTGCTCCAGCCGCATCAGCCCGTCTAGGTCCTTCAAGGCCGCTTCCCGGACACGCACGCCATGCGGTACCATCCAGCCACGATAAGTCCGTTGCGCCAATCGTCCGAAGGGCTTATATTCGGATTGGGGCTTCAGCATCTGGATGGTCGCGATAAAGGACGCCCTCTCGAAGGACTTGGTCGGCAAACCCGTCCAGGTGAGGGGCTGGATATACCGTACCCGGAGCAGCGGGGGCATCGTGTTCGCCGTGCTCAGGGACTCGACTGGAATAGTCCAGGTCACTGTGAAGAAGGGCACCGTCCCCGAGGCGGACTTCATCGCCGCCACGAACTCGGGAATCGAGTCATCCGTGATCATAGACGGCACCGTGGCCGAGGACAAGCGCGCCCCCGGGGGGTACGAGGTCCGCGCGACCAAGTTCACGCTCGTGGGCCCGACCGAGCCCTTCCCGATAACGGAGTACCAGAGCACGGAGCTGCTGCTCGACCTGCGCCACCTGTGGATACGGTCCAGGGAGCAGACCGCGGCGATGCGGGTCAAGGACGCCCTCCTGCGCGGCGCGAGGCAGTACTTCCACGAGAACGACTATGTCGAGGTCACCCCGCCGATCATCACGGGCGTCGCCGCCGAGGACAGCACGCAGCTCTTCCAGATCAAGTACTTCGACAGGATAGCATACCTGTCCCAGAGCGCCCAGTTCTACCTCGAGTCGCTCATATACTCGTGCGACAAGGTGTTCTCCCTCACGCCCTCGTTCAGGGCGGAGAAGTCGAGGACGCCGAGGCATCTCGCAGAGTTCTGGATGCTCGAAATGGAGGCCGCCTGGGTAGACAACGCGGAGAACATGAAGGTCCAGGAGGAGCTCGTCACGGCGATGCTGCACAGGGCCGCGGACGACTGCCCGGCCGAGCTCGAGACGTTCAAGCGGGACCCGGCCTCGCTCAGGACGATAGCGCCCCCGTTTGACAGGGTCCCGTACGGCGAGGCCATCGGGATACTCCAGTCGAAGGGCCTGGCCGTCGAGTGGGGTGCGGACTTCGGCGCGGTCGAGGAGCGCGAGCTGACCAAGGACAGCGGCATGCCCATGTTCATCATGAACTACCCGAAGGAGCTGAAGCCGTTCTACATGAAGGAGAACCCGGACGACCCCAGGACGTACAAGAACACGGACCTGCTGGCGCCCGAGGGCTTCGGCGAGATCATCGGCGGCAGCGAGAGGGAGACGGACAACGCCCTCATCATCGAGAGGATCCGGGAGAAGGGCGAGAGCCTGGACAAGTACTCGTGGTACCTGGACCTGAGGAGGTACGGCTCGGTGCCGCACTCCGGCTTCGGCCTGGGCGTCGAGAGGTTCCTGACCTGGGTCTGCAAGATGGACCACATACGGGACGCCATACCGTACCCGAGGACCGTGTCCCGGGTGTTCCCCTAGGCGCCGGCCATCCGCGAGCAGTACTCCGCGTATATCTCGGCCGCCTTCGCGACCTCCGCCACGCGTATGCACTCGTCGGGTATGTGGCAGCCCGCGGAGTCCCCCGGGCCGCACACCATCAGCTTCTTGTTGACGCCCTTGAACATGACCATCTCGGTCGCGTAGGGCACCGACAGGACCTCCGCGTCAGGCCCGACGACATCCCGCATGACCTTGACGGCCTCTATGCCCGCGTCGGTCCCGACAGGGTCGAGCTCGTGCAGTATCTTGACCTCGTAGCCGGTGTCGCCTATCTTCTCCCTGACGAGCGCCAGCACGGACTGGGCGCTCATGTGCGGCGGGTACCTGACGTCGACCTCGGCGACACACTCGTCCGGGATGACGTTCGTCGCGGTCCCGCCGTGGATGACGTCGACGCACAGGGTCATCTGCTCCACCGGGTCCTCGGGAGGCCGGTACACGTCCTCCAGCCTCGACAGCACCGAGACCATCCTCGCGATGGCGTTCACGCCCAGGTGGGGCATGCTCGCGTGCGCGGCCTTGCCCTTGGTCGTGATCGAGAACTGGACCAGCCCCTTCTCCCTGACGACGACGTCGAACTCGGTCGCCTCCGTGACGACCACGGCCGGCGCGCTCAGGAACGCAGGGTCCTTGGACGCCGACGCGGCGCCGTCCATCGAGGTCTCCTCGTCCGTCGTGAAGCACAGCGCGAACGGGACGCCGGCCGCGACCAGCTTATCCGCCGCGAGCAGCATGGCGGCGCACCCGCCCTTCATGTCGTTCGTCCCGCGGCCGTACATGACCCCGTCCACCATCTCCCCCTGCCCCCTGGTCCACCCAGTGCCTATAGGCACTGTGTCCAGGTGCCCGGAGAGTATGACCCCTCCCTTCCCGTGCTCTCCCACGAGCGAGGGCTTGTCCTGGGAACCGTGCCTGCGCACATCCATGCCCAGGCCCCTCATGTACTTGGAGACATAGTCGACGATCGGGCCCATGGGATCCGTGTCCTGCGACCTCATGAGCACCAGCTCGGTGAGCACTTCCTCAGCCTTGGACTTCATGGTCATCGCACCTTCGAGTCCTTCGCGAGCCTCTCAGAGACGAGCACGACCAGCTTGGACATGTTCTCGATGTCCTTCATGCTGGCGCATTCGGTGGGCGAGTGGGTGTACCTCATCGGTATCCCCAGGGGCATCATGAGGGCGCCGAAGTCCTGCATCGCGGCGCCGTCGGTCGAGCCGCCCCCGGTGCCGTACTGCAGCGGGAGCCTGCCGGCCTTCGCGACCGACTCGATCAGCTTCCTCAGCTTCTGGGAGGCGACGGCCCCGTGGTCGAACATGCGCAGCGCGGGCCCCGAGCCGAGCATGACCTTCTCGTAGGTCTCGCCCTGGGCCGGCCCGTCCGTCGTTGTCATCGTGTCTATCGCGAACACGTAGTCCGGGGTCATCCTGAACCCGACCACCTTCGCGCCCTTGAGCCCGATCTCCTCCTGCACGCTCCACACGAACACGAGCCTGAGGGGGAGCTTCTTGCCCTTCAGCCTGGCGAGCGCGTCCAAGAGGACGGCGCACCCGGCCCTGTTGTCCACGCCCCTGGCGCAGACGATGTCCCCCATGAACGTGACATCCTTCTTGAGGACCATCGGGTCCAGCACCCGGACGCCCAGCTTCTCGGTCTCCGCCCTGGTCCTGGTGCCGACGTCGACCCTGACCTCCTCCCAGCTGACGACCTTCTTCCTGTCGTCGCTCTCGGTCATGAGGTGCGGCGGCTTGAGGCCCAGCACCCCGGTGACCTTCCCCTTCTGGGTCTTTATCTCCACGACCCTGCCCACGAGCGTCCGGTCGTCTATGCCGCCGACCTTGCGTATCCTGAGGGAGCCGTCCTGCTCCATCTTGCTGACTATCAGGCCCAGCTCGTCCATGTGGGCTATGAAGACCACCTTCGGGCCCTTGTCCCCGACCGTGACGCTGAGGTTCCCGATGTTGTCCTCCTCGGCCTCGAGGCCCATGGCCTCGACCTTCGCCCTGATGTGCTCCCTGATGTCGTCCTCGAACCCGGAGACCCCGGGCACGCGTATCAACTCGTCCAGCAGCTCCCTCAAGTCAACCACTCCTGACGAAAGGCGGCTTCACTATCTCGGCCGCCACGAGCATGTCCCTGACCTTGATCTGCACCTCTGTCCCCACGGCGGACATGCCGACCGGGACATAGCCCATCGCTATGCCCTTCTTGAGCACGGGCGAGAGCGTCCCGCTCGTGACCACGCCCACCTTGGCGCCGTCCCTGTGTATCTCGTACCCGTGCCTCGGTATGCCCTTGTCCTTCGCGGCGATGCAGACCAGCTTGTCGTACCCTTTGGCCGCCCTCTGCGCCTCGAGGGTCTCCTTGCCTATGAACCGGTGCTCCCAGTCGACCACCCACGACGGCCCTGTCTGGACGCTCGTCTGCGACCCGTCGAAGTCGGTCCCGGACAGCAGGAGCGCCTTCTCGAGCCTGAGGGTGTCCCTCGCGCCCAGGCCTATGGGCCTGAGGCCGAGGTCCTTGCCCTTCTCGAGCACTGCCCTCCAGACCTCGACAGCGTCCGCGTTCTCGCATATGACCTCGAACCCGTCCTCGCCCGTGTAGCCGGTCCTGGAGAGGCATGCCATGATGCCGTCCCCCTGGCCGTTCGCGGGCTTCCTCCCCTTCAGCAGGTCCGTCTTGGGGCTCGAGCCCTTCGCCTTGATGCCGTCCAGCCTCGCGAAGGTCGCCCAGAAGAACTTGACCGGGCTCAGGTCGGCCGAGGTCAGCCTCGCGACGACGTCCTTCGCCCTGGGCCCCTGCACGGCGATCGCCGCGAGGTCCGATGACATGTCCACGAGCTCGGGCCCGTCCAGGTGCCCCTCGACCCACTTCCTCATCTTGGAGGTCGTGGCCGCGTTCGGCACCATGAAGTACTCGTCCTTCCCGAGGGGGGTGGCGATGGTGTCGTCGAGGATCTTGCCGTGGTCGTCCAGCAGGTGCGAGTAGACGCACCGGCCGACGGGCGCCCTCCGCACGTCGTTCGTCATCAGCAGGTCGATGGCCTCGGCCGCCCCGGGGCCCCTGATGATGAAGTCTCCCATGTGGGAGACGTCGAACGCCCCGCAGGCGTTCCTGACCGTCATGTGCTCGTCCATGATAGAAGTGTACTGGATGGGCATGTCCCACCCGGCGAACCAGACCATCTTCGCCCCGAGCTTCCTGTGCTCGTCGTTGAGAGGGGTCGCGTTCATGCAGGGCTAATCGGACAAGTTGTGCAAAAGCCTTGGGGAGCTAATCTCTCGGCCCGTGGCTCATCTGTACTGGTCGATGAGCTTCATCATGTCCTTCTCGAGGCCCACGCTTACCGCCGGGGCCTCTATGACCTCGACGTTCCTCTCGAGCAGCGCCAGCTCCTTCTCGCTGAAGGCGTTGGGGCTGATGGGGACGAGGACAGTGGACATGCTCTGCATGACCTGCTCGTTGATGTGCTCCACGAACCTGAGGACCTGCTGGAAGCCGTTGTTTATGACGAGGTACTCGAGCCCGTCGATGATCACGACGCACTTCTCGTAGCGTTCTATGAACGACGATATGACCGTCGCGAGGGTGCCTATGCTCGTCGGGTTGTGGTGGTCCTTCCCCGGCGTGTGGCTGAGCCACATGATCCTCGTGTCGCCGAGGTCGAAGGAGTCGCGGAGCTTCTCCGGGTACTGCCTGGTGACGCACAGCCCGGGCTTGCCGTCGGCGGTGGAGTTCTCGAACAGTTTGTAGGACAGGAAGGGCTTGCGCTCCCTGATGACGTAGCACATCCCCTCCTCGGGACGGATAGTGTCAACAACGCCCTTGTCGTCGGAGCCCATGTCCTTCTCCTACGCAACGTCTTGGACAGGTCCCGTCGTATAAATACATTATGACTACTGGCAGTCCGCCGGGTTAACGTCGTTCAATCAGGTTAATCTAGCAGTTGCTGAACCTTCTGTTCGAGCGCTTTCGCGGTTATGTCCAACAAGGTGATGACAGTCGTCTTCCCGGATATTCCAGGGCCGCTCTTCTTCGCGCTCACGACCCCGAGGGTGTCGAGGTCCTTCATCAGCCCCCAGAACGCCGTGTGCGCCCTCGGCTTCTCGTCGTGCTCCTCGCACGCGACGGCGTACGCGGACTCGGCGTCCTTGGTGGTTATGTAGGCCTTCCCCTTGGAGGCCCTCGCGATCCCCAGCAGCGCGAGCTTCTGGTGCAGGTCCAGCCCCGACAGCTTCGACTCGGTGATGGAGCTGTACGCCTCCGCCTTGGCCCCCCGGACGTGCTCCACGCCGACCCTGCCGGCGTTCTCCTCGTCCGCCAGCATGCCCGCCTTCTCCAGGATCTCTATCGCGAACCGCGCGTCCCCCCACTCGGAGGAGACCTCGGCAATGAGGTCGAGCGCCCCGTCCTCGGCGCCGCCCTCCTGGAGCGCCAGCTCGGCCCTCTGCGAGACTATGTCCCTGAGCTCCTCGGTCGAGTACTTCCCGAACTCGATGAGGTTCGTGCGCTTGAAGGTGCTCGTCGAGGCCGCGTCCAGCATGTCGAATATGTTCTTCTGCGAGACGAGTATCAGGGACACGAGCGGCCTCGCGTCCATCTTCTCCTCGCCGAACCTGGTGAGCTTGTAGATGATGTCCGGGCCGGCCTTCTTCAGCAGCACGTCCGCCTCGTCGAGGACGACCACGAGGTGCAGCTTCCGCTTCTCGAGGTCCTTCCTGAGTATCCTGAGCATCTCGGTGATGGAGAAGCCCCGGTCGGGGAAGTTCGGCTGGAAGTGGTTCACGATCTGGAGGACGACCGCGGACTCGCTGTTCCTCTGCCTGCAGTTCACGATCGTCCAGTCGACCGCCTTCTGCTTCTTCTCCGCGAACTCCTTGAGGTCTATGCAGAAGCGCTTCGCCGTGGCGGTCTTGCCGGTGCCGACGCTGCCCGTGAGGACCGCGTTCTGCGCGCCGTCCTCCTCGACCACGGGCCTGAAGAGCATGATCAGGCGCTTCATCTGCCCCTCCCTGTGGACCAGCTTGGGAGGGACGTAGTCGAACGACAGTGTGCGCTGGTCCTTGAAGACGCTCTTACCGATGGTGTCCCACATGTCGCTCATCCTTAGAATCTGGTTCGCAATCGACTTCACCGTATTTTAAGGAACGGGGGGCTCGTGCCCGAGGACGTGCGCAATGAGACAGGGCACGGGCTGGCGAGCGTGTTCGAGAAAGAAGTGAGCAGGACGCTCGAACAGAGCTGATGCTCAAGGTGCGCTCCCGGCTTGGCGGGACCTCGAGGTCCCGGCGTCCGAGGACGGAATCCGAATAAGAGGTTTGAGACGAAGTGGAGAGTCTCAGCCGAAGAGCGCACTGAGACCGGCCGCAGCCTCTGCCTCGGAGACGCCCTTCTCCTCTTTCTTCTCTTCCTTCTTCTCATCCTTCTTTTCAGCTGGTCCAGCCGCTGCAGGGGCTGCTGCGACAGGCGCTGCGATCGCGGTTGCGATTGCCTCGTCTATGTCGACACCCTCCAGGGCTGCCGTGAGGGCCTTGACCCTGGCCGCGTCCGCCTCGACTCCGGCGGCCTTCAGTACCTTCGTTATGCCCTCTTCCGTCACCGGCTTCTTCGCCGCGTGCAGGACCATCGCGCTGTACACATACTCCATTTTTCTGCCTCCTTCACAATCGGTTATCCGAACAGTGCCCCGAGGCCGGCCGCAGCCTCATCCTCGGACACCTTCTCTTCCTTCTTGTCTTCCTTCTTGGCCTCGCCGCCCTTCGTCTGCTCAGGGGCCTTCGGGGCCGCGCTCAGGGCGCCCTTGAGTTCGTCGTCCAGCGCCGATGGCACCTTGGACGCGACCGAGAGCATCTGAGCGTTCGCCTTCGCGAGCATCAGCTTGATCGTCTCCTCGTTCGCCACCTTCGCGTTCACCGCGAGGTTGAGCGCCTTCATGTGGGCGTTGGCGAGCATCGGCCTTATGGAGGCCGTGGTCGGGTACGACACGAACACCGCCAGGTTCATGGCGCCGGAAGCGGCCGCCAAGACCCTGCCCAGGTACTCCGCGTCGTCCACCGCGAGGACGTCCTTCTTGAACACCATGCCGTCGTCGTAGGCGGCGTGGAGGTCCAGGCCGACGGTGATCGGGAATATCTCCAGCTTGGCGAGCACGAGCGCCACTTCCCTCGGGATTTTGTCGCCCTTCTTGACGAGGACCTTGTCCTTCTTTATGACGACCTTGCCCTGCTCTATCGCCGCGGGCAGGCCGGCCTTCTGCAGTTCGCCCACGATCGGGCCGGGCTTGAACGCGGTCTCGCCCGCCTTGATCTCGATGTCCTCCGGGCTGACCTCGCCGCCCTTCGCGGGCATCTTGGTCTTGGTCGCGTCGAGCTGCTTGTAGAGCTTGAACGGGTTCAGGGTGGTGATCACGATGGCGCACTGGCCGTCGACGGCTTCGACGAGCTCGTCGAGGCCCTTCTTGTCCTTCGCCGCCTCCTTGATGGCGATCTTTATGAGCGAGTTCTTGAGCATGGTTATCTCGGCCTTGCCCCTCAGGTTCGTCCTGATGGTCTGGAAGGCCTGCGCGGGGACGCCGCTGACATCGATTATGCCGACGACCGCGCCCTTGTTCATCATGGTGACGAGGCTGGCGACCGCATCCTTCTTCCACGATGCGACATGCGCCGTCATCTCAGATCACCTTGAATGAAGGGCCCATGGTGGTCTTGACATAGGCCGAGCGGATGTTCATCTTGCCCCTCTCGAGCCTGGACGTGAGCCTCTTCAGGACCGCGTCCAGGTTCTCCGCGAGGTCCTCGGGGGTCATGTTGTTCGTGCCGATCGGGAGGTGGAATGTGTTCTTGTCCCTCGTCCTCACGGTCACGCTGACCTTGAGCTTGTCGATCGCGACCTTGGGGTCGGAGCCCGGCGGTATCGGCTTCGGCATCTTGCCCCTCGGGGCGAGGATGATACCCAGCCTCTTACCGATCGTGGGCATCAGGGGGGCCTCGGCGACGAAGTAGTCGTTGGTGCGCGCGAACTTCTTGGCCTTCGACTTGTCCTTGGCGATCTCCTCGATGTCCTCGGGCCGGATGATGACATCGGCGATGCCCTTGGCCTTCAGGGCCATCTCGGAGCTGCCGAACACGCCGACCTTGATCTGCCTGCCCCTGCCCTTGGGGAGCATGATCTCCTCCTGGAGCCTGTTCTTGGGGTTGCTGAGGTCGATGTCCTTGAGGTTCACGGCCAGCTCGACCGACTCCACAAAATTCCTCTTCTTGGACTCGGCCTGAAGCTTCTTCATGAGATCTATGAGGTGCTGGTCTACCACTTGAATCCCTCCGATGTAGTACGGCGAGCCAATGAAGGCTCTCCTACATGCCTAGGGAGGTGAGCGAATGCAGAAAGGGTTTATAATGCTTTTGGGTCGGCCGATGCGCTCCTGGCTCGTCCAAAGGCCCCTTCCCCGCCCTTCCCGGGCCCGGGCGCCATGCAAATGATTTAACGCCGCTGAGCCGATTCGTGGGGTGCTTCGGAGGAGTTGGCTGCATGGTTCGTCGGATTGTCATAGTGGGCGCGGGATGCGGCGGGGGCACGGCGGCCCAGTTCGCCAGGAAGACCGACAGGCAGGCCGAGATCGTCATGATAGAGCGTGAGATGTACCCGCAGTACTCCAGGTGCGGCCTCCCGTACGGCATATCCGGAGTCATACCGGAGCTCACGAACCTGATCGAGGCCCCCGAGGAGAGGCTCAAGAAGAACAGGATAGGGCTCATGCTCGGCACTTCGGTCACATCCGTGGACAACGCCGCGAAGGTCGTCCACGCCGAGAAGGCCGACGGCTCGAAGGTCGACCTGCCCTACGACTCGCTCGTGCTCGCGACTGGCGCCAAGGCCTGGGTGCCCCCGATCAAAGGGGCGTTCAAGGCGGGCACACAGGACGAGCTGAAGGAGGGCGTGTTCGTCCTCAGGACCATCGAGGACGCGCGCGGGATCCAGAGGCTATCGACCAAGGGCAAGCGCGCGGTCGTCGTCGGGGCCGGCCTCGTGGGGCTCGAGGTCGCCGAGGCGCTCATGGTGAGGGGCTGCAAGGTCACCATCATCGAGTACCTCCCGACCTGCATACTAGCGATGGTCGATGACGACATGGCCCAGATGATGGCCGACGCCATCAGGAAGCACGATGTCAAGATGTTCAACGAGTACGAGGTCACAGAGATACTCGGGGAGGAGAAGGCGAACTGCGTGGTCGCCGTCGACAGGAAGACGAAGGAGGAGCGGACGTTCTACGCGGACATCATAATCGTCGCGACGGGCCAGAGGGGCGAGACCGAGCTGGCGAAGCAGGTCGGGTGCTCCGTCGGCCAGACCAGGCAGATCGTGGTCGACGACAGGTGCGAGACATGCGTCAAGGACGTCTACTCCGTCGGCGACTGCACGGAGTATCCGGAGCTCATCACGGGCAAGCCGACCGTGAGCGGCCTCGGGACCATCGCGGTCAAGATGGCCATGGTCGCTGGCGTCAACGCCGCCGGCGGGGACGAGCGCCTGCCGAAAGGGTTCCTGCAGACGAGGGCCACGGAGCCGTTCGGGTGCCAGGTGGCCGCGGTCGGGCCGACGACGCCGCAGCTGGAGGCGGCCGGGATAAAACCGCTGGTCGGCAAGGTCAGAGGGTTCACGCTCCCGGACTACTTCCCGGGGAGGAAGGAGATATACGTCAAGGTTCTCGCCCACCCGGAGACCGGCAAGATACTGGGGGCGCAGATAGTCGGGGAGGGGAGGGTGCACATGAGGGTGAACGCCTTCGCAGTCGGCATCATGGCGGGGATGACCGTCCACGAGTTCGCGAAGCTCGAGACCGCCTACTGCCCGCCCGCGGCGCCCACGATGGACGTCATCACGATCGCATGCGAGGCCGCCCGGCTGAAGATGGCCAGGGCCGGGCCTGGGTGAGACGGACTGGACGGTTCCTGGGCGGAGCTCAGAACACACCGGCGTAGCCGCCGGCCTCGATCTCCTTGATGACCTGCTTCGGCTCCTTGTTGTCGACGGTCACGCCCATCGAGACGCAGGTGCCCACGACTTCCTTGAACCTCTCCTTCTTGCTCTTGCCGAGCATCGAGTCCTTCTTCATCTCGGCTATCTTCAGCGCCTGCTGGATGGACAGGTTCCCGACCTTGGTCGCCTTCGGGCTCCCGCTGCCCTTCTCGACCTTGATCTCCTTGAGTATGAGCGCGCTCGTCGGTGGCGTCCCGACCTTGATCTCGAACGACTTCGTCTTCGAGTCCACCGTGAGGGTGACTGGCACCTTCATGCCGGCGAACGCCTTCGTCTTCTCGTTTATCGCGTTGACTACCTGGATGACGTTCACTCCCAGCGGGCCCAGCGAGGGGCCCAGGGGCGGTCCAGGCGTGGCCTTGCCGCCGTCCACTAGCACTTCGAGTTTCTCAGCCATTGCTTCACTTCTCCTTCTCCAGGACCCTTACATGGTCCCCTCTGATCGTGACTGGTATCGGCACCATCGCCTCGAACAGCTCGACCGTGATCTGCTCCTTGCTCTCGTCGATCTGCTGCACCCTCGCCTTCTCCCCCTTGAACGGGCCGGCGATGAGCTCCACGATGTCGCCCTCGACTATCCCGGACACTATGGGCTTCGGCGTCAGGAAGTGCTCTATCTCAGCGAAGGTCGTCTCGCCCTTGACCATCCCTCTGGTCCTGCGCACGCCCTTCACGACGTCCCTGAGCGCGTCCGTGTTCATCGCCTCGACGAACACGTAGCCCCTGATCGTCGCCGGGGACAGTATCGCGAACACCCCGATGGGCTTCGGCTTCGCCCTGCTGGCGACGGAGTCGGCCACCGTCTTCTCGTGGCCTATGGACGTCTTGATCGCCATTATCGACTGTCTCGCGGTCGCCTGGAGCGTCATCGTGTCGTTCACGCTCAGGTCGTCCGTGAGGTTGGCGCTCACCAGCACCGTGATCTTGTCCCCGAACCTCGCGCCTGTCGGGGACGTGATCTTGAGCGTGAGGCTCTTCTCCTCGCCAGGCATGATCTCGAAGACCTTCTCCTTGACCTGGTCCGCTGAGGGCGTGTTCTCCCACACGATCCCGACGGGGTCGAACAGCTTCACGAACCACTCGGGGGCCCCTTCCTCCGTCGCCGCGAACACGGTGTCCACCTTGACGGCCACCGAGTGCGGCTGCCCGTCGTCCATGACCTTGAGGGTGGCCTCGAACTCGGTCGAGTCGCCAGACGCCACCGACCGCTTCGGCTCCCCCTGGACCACGAACTGGAGCCCCTTCGCCCCGATCGGCGCGTGGTGCGTCGCCTCTTTCTTCGTATCCGTTTTCTTCGGCTCCACGTCGAACAGTCCCAAAACAATCCCTCTCGTGAACTCGAAATCAGCTGAAGGCCCTGACGATCATGTCAGAGCCGTACTCGAACAGCCAGTATATCAGGAAGCCCAGGCCCCCGAGGAGGATTATGCCTATCGCGACCATCTGCGTGGTCTTGATGTACTCCTCGCCCGTCGGCTTCCTGGCCATCTTGAGCACTCTGCCGTACTTGCCCTTGCCGACGTGCTTGGTCTTCTCCTCGATCTTCCTCTGAAGATCCCAGGACTTGTCCAATATCTCGGTCATCTCGTCCCTACCCTGCGAACTCCTACTTGATGAAGTCCAGGCCCATCCCGGCCGTCCTCTTGTCGGTCTTCGGGCCTAGTATGTGCCTCGACTTGACGCCTGTGATGACGACCATCACCCTGATCACGTCCTCCAGGGTCTCGTCGATGGCCGCGCCCCATATGATCCTCGCGCCGGGGCTGATCTTCGACTGTAAGACCTCAGCGACCTTCTCGGCCTCTGTAACGGTCATGTTCGGGCCGCCCGTGACGTTCACGAGCGCCGCGGTCGCCTCGGATATGTCCAGCTCTATCAGCGGCGAGTTGATGGCCTCCATCACCGCGGACACCGCCCGGTCGTCGTCGTCCGACTCCCCGAGCCCGATCATCGCGACGCCTCCGGCCTTCATGATCGTCTTGATGTCGTTGAAGTCCAGGTTGACCAGTCCGGGCCTGGTGACTATCTCCGTGATGCCCTTGATGGACCTCATCAGGACCTCGTCCGCGACCTTGAACGCCGCGTTCAGGGCGAGCTTCGGCACCAGCTCCAGGAGCTTGTCGTTCGGTATGACTATGACCGTGTCGGCGACGCTCCTCAGCCTCTCGAGGCCCCACTCGGCGTTCTCCGCCCTGATGGCCCCTTCGGCCTGGAACGGGTATGTGCATATCGCGATCGTGAGCGCGCCGGCCTCCTTGGCCAGCTGAGCGACGAACGGGGCAGAGCCCGTCCCCGTGCCGCCTCCGAGCCCGCATGTGACGAACACGATGTCCGCGTTGGCCACTGCCTTCTTGAGCTCGTCCTCGGCCTCCCTGGCGGCCTCCTCTCCCACTTGCGGGAGCGCCCCAGCGCCGAGGCCTCTCGTGACCCTCCTCCCCATGAGCAGCTTGTGCGGCGCGTGCGTCATGAGCAGGTGCTGCGCGTCGGTGTTGGCCGCGTAAAGCTCCGCCCCGATGATGCCTGCCTGGGCGAGCCTGTTGATGGTGTTCGAGCCGCCGCCACCGCACCCGATGATCTTGATGCTGGTCTTGAGACCCTGCAGTATCTTCTGCAGCTCCTCATCCTCTGCGGTGAAGGGCGTGAGACCTTCCGGTCTCTTAGTCTGTTCTTCTTCGAC
This sequence comes from Thermoplasmatota archaeon, assembly GCA_030836605.1. GTDB lineage: Archaea > Thermoplasmatota > Thermoplasmata > UBA10834 > UBA10834 > UBA9653. The sequence goes on from JAUPMC010000042.1 coordinate 20,992, forward strand.
TGCGCTAAGGGCACTGTCGACGAGGGACTTCATGTCAGGGCCTCCGTGGCGTTGTTCACGTGAACGTAACGTGACAAAGGACAGCGGCGAGCCATGCTCGCCGGTCGAAACCACCGTAGTTGCTTGGGTCTCTTAAACGTTTCGGAGGTCTCCGAGCAGGGTCAGCGTACCAGGTCTACCTCTCCGACGCCCTTGTAGCGCTTCTCGGTCGGCTTCCCCAGTATCTGCTTCGACTTGACACCTGTCGCCACGATCATGACCCGGACGGTCTTGTCCATCGCGGGGTCCACGGCCGCGCCCCAGATGATGCGGGCGTTCGGGCTGACCCTGGTCTGGATCTCCTCAGCCGCTCTCTCAGCCTCGGATATGGTCATGTCCGTGCCTCCGATGACATCTATCAGCACGGCGTTCGCCTCGCTGATGTCGACCTCGAGCAGCGGCGAGTTCACGGCCTGTTCTATGGCCTCGAGTATCCTGTCGTCGCCCGGCGCGTCCGACTCTCCCATGCCCATCATCGCGACGCCCGCGCCCTTCATGATGGTCTTGACATCGTTGAAGTCCAGGTTGACGAGCCCGGGCCGCGTGATGACCTCGGTGAGGCCCTTGATGGACCTCATCAGGACCTCGTCCGCGACCTTGAACGCCGCGTTGAGCGAGAGCCTCGGGACTATCTCGAGCAGCTTGTCGTTGGGTATGACTATGACTGTGTCCGCCGCGTCCCTGAGCCTGTCCAGGCCCCACTCGGCGTTCTCCATCCTCATCTTGCCCTCGCCCCTGAAGGGCATCGTGGCCACGGCGATCGTGAGCGCGCCCATCTCCTTCGCGATCCGCGCGACGACGGCGGACCCGCCCGTGCCGGTGCCTCCGCCCAGGCCGCACGTGACGAAGCATATGTGAGTGTCAGCCAGTATCTTCTTGAGCTCGTCCTCGACCTCCCTGGCCGCTTCCTCGCCTACCTGCGGGAGCGCCCCCGCGCCCAGGCCGCGGGTTACCCTTCTCCCCAGGAGCAGCTTGTGAGGGGCCTTCAGGGTCAGGAGGTGCTGCGCGTCCGTGTTGGCCGCGTACAGCTCCGCGCCGACGATGCCCTCGTCGTAGATCCTCGCGACGGTGTTCGTGCCTCCGCCGCCGACACCGATGATCTTGATGTTGGTCTTCAGGCTCCGCAGTATCTGCTCGAGCTCCGCATCCACTCTCTGGTCCTGTCCAAGCATCGCTGCCTCAGCTATGCCTGAGCCTGGCGCTGGTTCCCTCGCAAGTGCGTCTTCGACGAGTGATCTCATCATGTTGTCTCACCTCATTTAGAGGCCGAAGTGATCCTCACATACGGCTCTGCTCACGGTGCATCCCGCGCGCGCGTGCGCATCTATAAAATCGGCATGTGAGTATAAATATCTATGTGCCGACTCGGAGCCTGGCCCCCGCCGTCGGTCAGATCGCGGGGGACAGGTTTTTCGCGCGGGAGGGCGATGCGACGGCCGTGATAGTCCGGGCGCGAGTCGTGTTCCAAGGCCTCGTCCAGGGTGTGTTCTTCAGGGCCAACGCTCAGGAGCGCGCGAGGTCGCTCGGCCTAACTGGGTGGGTGAGGAACCTGCCGGACGGGAGCGTCGAGGCGGTGTTCGAGGGCGAGGAGGCCGCGGTGGAGGACGCGATCGACTGGTGCGCCACGAAGCAGCCCTACGCGAAGGTGAGGGCGAAGATGGTCGAGATGTCCGAGCCCTCGGGCGAGCACGAGGACTTCCACATAGTCGGGTGACGGGGTCACTTGAAGGCTACCATGGTCGCGACCGCTCCCGCGGCCACGAACATGCTGATCGAGAGGTCGAAGTCGAGCACCAGGAGCAGTATCGTGATCGACATCCCGACCACCCTCCCGGCGTTCAGCATCGCCTCCCTGACCATCATCCCGGCCGTGATGGCCTTCTCGGACCTGTCCACCATGAGGGTGAAGAGGAACGCGGCGATAACCGCCAGCCAGAAGTTGGTCGCGCTCATCCCAGTGAGGTATCCCTCGGCCGAGGCCGCGAGCCCGCACACTATCATGAACACGACCGTCAGCGCCGCGCTCGCGCGGAGTATCCTACCCCTCTCCCTCACCCGGTCGGACAGGTAACCGAGCGCGACGGTCATCAGCGCCCCGCAGAAGGCGAACAGCGACAGGTACCCGCTCAGGGCGACCTCGTCGGTCGCGAACTCGAAGCTCAGGACGGGCAGGGCCATCCAGAACACGCCGTCCTGGACGCCCTGCGCGAACAGCCCGCGCGCGACGCGCTTGTCCGTCTGAGCGAGCGAGAACACCCTTCTCCTGGTCGGAGAGAGTATCCCGCCGGCGGTGAGGCCCGGGTCCACCTTGACCGCCGACGGCCTCGAGAGGAGGAGGATGTTCACGCCTATCACGGCGGCCCCGAAGGCGAACAGCATGTCGTAGGAGCCGAGGGTTATGATCAGCCCGCCCGCGAGCGGCCCCACGGTCGACACGGCGGGGAAGACCAGGAAGTACGCCCCGACGCCAGCGCCCCTCCTCTCCTGCGAGGTCGCGTGGGATATGAGCGAGTTGTAGGGCACCCAGAACATGACTATGTAAGTCCCCAGGAACAGCGGCGGCACGACCATCAGGGCCCAACCCGACAGGGCCGCGAGGGCGATGTAGTATGCCGCCATCGCCGCCATGCCTATCCTCATGGATGTCGCGAAGTTGCGTGCGACCAGGTTCGACCCGTATGTCGCGAGGAGGAGGGCCACGACGAACGCGACGAGCAGGAAGAGCGCGCACTCGACATAGCTCATGCCCTGGCGGAGCAGGTAGATCATCGTGAAGGCGTTCGCGGTGGTGTTGGCGATGGCGACTATGGTCTGGATGACGACGAGCGTCCCGTGCCTCTGGGCCACTTGCGTGAAGTTCTCTGCCAGGTCCGCGTAGGCTGCCATCTGTTCGGTGCCTTCCAGCCGTCCCCGAGGGTCACTCGAAGGCCGGCCCGTAGGTCGCACGTGGATTGTCTACATGTATCTTGTGGGCCTGCTCCTCCGTCATGATGCCCTGCTCCATCATCGTCATCGTCCTCTTCGGCACGGTCTTGATGTCAAGGACCGCCCCCGGCCTCCTCGGGTCGTCCAGGAAGTCCGTCTCCATCATGAACCTGGTGCCCTTCCGGAGCGCCTCCCTGATGGCGTCCTTCCCCGCGAGCACCGAGGGCATCAGCCCGTGGTTCTCCTCCTCCAACACGAGCGGGGGGCAGTAGTGCTTCACGAGCCTCCACCTGGGTAGCCCGGCCCTGTCCGCCATGCCCGCGAGCTCGCGCATCGAGTCCGGGGTCGCGCTCTCAGTGTGCAGCACGACGGCGCACCCGAGCCCCTTCCCGAGGCTCATCGCGTACGACATGACCTCGTTCGAGGCGGAGAGCTCCTCGTCGGAGACTGGGAAGTGCGGCCTCCCGACCTCGCCGATCGCGAGCGCCCTACCCTCCCGGAC